>NZ_MUXB01000026.1:0-692 GCF_001994935.1 Herbaspirillum sp. VT-16-41 | reverse complement strand
ATGGCAAAAGGCAAGTTTGAACGGACCAAGCCGCACGTGAACGTCGGCACCATCGGTCACGTTGACCACGGCAAGACCACCCTGACCGCTGCAATCGCAACCGTTCTGTCGAAGAAGTTCGGCGGCGAAGCGAAGGCATACGACCAGATCGACGCAGCGCCTGAAGAAAAGGCCCGCGGCATCACCATCAACACCGCGCACGTCGAATACGAAACCGCAAACCGTCACTACGCCCACGTTGACTGCCCAGGCCACGCCGACTATGTGAAGAACATGATCACCGGCGCTGCGCAGATGGACGGCGCGATCCTGGTGTGCTCGGCCGCTGACGGCCCGATGCCCCAGACCCGTGAACACATCCTGCTGTCCCGTCAGGTCGGCGTTCCTTACATCATCGTCTTCCTGAACAAGGCTGACATGGTGGACGACGAAGAACTGCTGGAACTGGTGGAAATGGAAGTCCGTGAACTGCTGTCGAAGTACGAGTTCCCTGGCGACGACCTGCCCATCGTGAAGGGTTCGGCCAAGCTGGCGCTGGAAGGCGACACCGGTCCCCTGGGCGAGCAAGCGATCATGGCCCTGGCTGAAGCGCTGGACACCTACATCCCGACCCCGGAACGTGCTGTTGACGGTACCTTCCTGATGCCGGTGGAAGACGTGTTCTCGATCTCTGGCCGTGGCACTGTGGTGAC
>NZ_MUXB01000042.1:0-666 GCF_001994935.1 Herbaspirillum sp. VT-16-41 | reverse complement strand
ATTAAAAGTTTCTCCACTAACAAAAGAATTGTATGCCACAAAAGTAAAAAGTAATATAAATAATAAATTGAAAAATAGCTTCAAAATTTTCGGAACCCTCATTGAACTCACTGAGAACCCTTCCTTTCTTTTATGTATAAAAGAGCCGAATTGCTTCAATGTTACATAAAAAAGGTGTATTTATTTGATAATGCTGTATGTCATTAACTCCCTTTGTGCCGAAATATAATTCTTCAAATTAAATTGATTATTTTCGAATAGAAAGTTTCTTCCTTCTTCATCACAATTATCTGATTTTAGGTAATCATTGATAATATCGCGTGAATGTAACATCATATTATATTTCCTTTCTGCCCTGATATCTAATAAAAAAGATATTAGGGAATTCGGAACCTTTACATTATTATCCATGCCTTGATCCTCCTCTCCGTTTTTTCCTTGACGTTACTCCAACCATACCTCTTCCTCCTAATCAAAACATCATTATCATCCAGTTCCACTCGCGGCTATTGGTGGAAGTCCACACACGGATGGTCAATGATGGGCGACCTACTGTAACCCTGAGTCTCCACCTTGTATTGGCCACGCAGTAATTTGTCTAGCACACGTTTGTACAGAAGTCGCATCCAATAATAGAGTATGCACAGATATGCATTGAAAGACATT
>NZ_MUXB01000084.1:0-1862 GCF_001994935.1 Herbaspirillum sp. VT-16-41 | reverse complement strand
TCCAATTTCATTTTGACAAGTATGCGCGAAGAGAACTTATCATTTGAAGAAGCACTGAAAATAGCTCAGGAAAAAGGATATGCAGAAGCCGATCCCAAAAACGATATCGAGGGATATGACGCTTTTTTCAAAGCGGTTGTTCTGAGTGAGCTGGTGTTCGGGAAAGCACCGGCGCAGGAAACATCTGTTAGAGAAGGCATTACTGACATTACAATTGAACAAATCCGTATGGCTGACTACCTGGAACTGAAATTTAAACATGTAGCATCGAGTGAGAGGGAAAAAGATGCTAGCCGCTGTACTGTAAAGCCGGTCCTGACAGCGGAGGCACATCCCTTGTACAGAGTAGAAGGAGTGCAAAATGCAGTTTCAATTGATGCGGATATAGTCGGGAATATCAGCCTGCAGGGTCCTGGAGCCGGCATGTTTCCGACAGCCAGCGCAATTATTGAAGATTTGATTCATGTCATGCCGACCACGAATGCCTGCGCCCGGCCGCCGACTTTGCGCCGATCGCCTATCCCAAGCCGGATGGCAAGCTGACCTTCGATCGCCTGTCATCGGTCTTCATCTCCAATACCAACCATGGTGAAGACCAGCCCGCGCACCTGACGCTGAAGGACAAGGCCGTGCCGGTCCAGATCAACCTGGCCAAGTACGCCGGCCCGGAAGCACGCTACTGCCCGGCAGGTGTCTATGAATTCGTCAAGAACGAAGACAACACCGACCGCCTGCAGATCAACGCCCAGAACTGCGTGCACTGCAAGACCTGCGATATCAAGGACCCGACTTGCTTCCTGACCTGCATATAGGTTTCTCAAGAGGCAGGTCAATCTTACTGCTGCTGCTGCTAAGTCGCTTCAGTCATGTCCAACTCTGTGCGACCCCATAGATGGCAGCCCACCAGGTCCCCTTGTCCCTGGGATTCTCCAGGCAAGAACACTGGGGTGGGTTGCCATTTCCTTCTCCAATGTATGAAAGTGAAAAGTCAAAGTGAAGTCGCTCAGACGTGTCTGACTCTTTGGGATCCCATGGACTGCAGCCCACCAGGCTCCTCCACCAATGGGATTTTCCAGGCAAGAGTACTGGAGTGGGGTGCCATCACCTTTCAGTTCAGTTCAGTTCACTTCAGTTCAGTAGCTCACCAAAGTTGTTTTCAGTTTTCTGTTTAATTTCATGAATACATGTTCTTAAGTTTCCCGGACTCATATATCCAGCACCAATCATTCCTAAAGCCCCATGATTCGAAACCGCAGATACTAACTCAGGAGTAGTAATTCCACCGGCCATCGGTGCTTGAATAATCGGATAGGTAATATCAAATAGTTCGGCCACTTTATTTCGCAGCATCGTTACACCTCATTTTAAGAATATAAGTTATTTAATATATTCTCTATTCATAAGGAAAAATCCTTTTTCTTACAAGCAATTACATGCCGAAATAAAGTTTTTATATATATTCATGGACACTTCATCTGTCATGGATTCCGGATGCCATTGGACCCCTAGTACAAAGGAGTGATGTTTACTTTCTATCGCTTCAATTACCCCATCATTCGCTACTCCACTTATTTGAAATTCCTGTGGGACAGAGCGATTAGCTTGATGATGAAAACTATTTACTTTTATTTTTTCTTTATTCGTTATTTGATGAAGCAGAGAGGTTTTTCGCACGTTGACAAAATGTGACCCGTGATCACGTGGGGAGTTTTGGGTATGCTGCAGGACATTATCATTTATTTGTGCGTAAATATCTTGGTACATATCTCCACCTGCTGCAAGATTTATTATTTGGCTTCCTCTACATATGCCAAGAATCGGTTTATCCATGGATAGCATTTTCTTCGTTAATTCTATTTCAA
>NZ_MUXB01000179.1:0-1496 GCF_001994935.1 Herbaspirillum sp. VT-16-41 | reverse complement strand
ACCACCCCTGCGGACCTGGTGCGCACCGTGCGCGCCATGGAGGGCACCTCCTCGAACCTGCAGCCCGATCACCGCGTGCTCGCCCGCGAAGCACTGTCCGCCCAGCGCATCACCATCATCTCCAGCGCCCTGCGGCCCGAGGTGCCGGTGGGCTCGAAGTCCGGTTGGGTGGACGGCTACCGGCATGACGTGGCGTTCATCGGGGATCCCGACGGGCCCGAGGTCCGCTACCTGGCCGTGATGACCGCGGGCATGGTCAAGGCCGAGGCCGACGAGGCGATCCGAGCACGGGTTCGGGAACTGCTGCCGGACCTGGCCCGCTGACCACCCGCGGGCCTGCACCGCCATCCCGCCAGGAACGCTCGCTGCTGGTAGGACCCGTCCAGCGGCGCGAGGGGATTCTGAAAATCTGGGCTCCGGCCTGATGTCTTTCTTCCATCGCTTCGATTTCTTCGCTTAATACATCACGTATATAATCGGCACTTTGCCCATCAACTGCCAGAGATAAGCCGTTCTTTAAAAAAGTATTTTCGATTTCGTTCGTTTTGACTTCAAGTGCAAGCAATCCTTCTTTTCTTGCCAGCTGAGCCCAATCCGAAAACATCTTAATCATCTCAGCAGGGTTCATCAGCTTTTCTTCTTTAAATAAAATGCCGAAAAGCTTGGGCACCCGTTTGATTTCATTTGTTGGAAATGCAATAGCCACTGCTGCTGCAGTTCCCAGGATAATG
Organism: Herbaspirillum sp. VT-16-41; assembly: GCF_001994935.1. Taxonomy (NCBI): domain Bacteria; kingdom Pseudomonadati; phylum Pseudomonadota; class Betaproteobacteria; order Burkholderiales; family Oxalobacteraceae; genus Herbaspirillum; species Herbaspirillum sp. VT-16-41. The sequence continues at coordinate 765 of NZ_MUXB01000179.1, read as the reverse complement.
ATTAGAATAGCGGCCGGATTAATCAGAACAGACGGGGAAACCCCTTTAAAATCCATCCCTTGATTCTTTTCCATCTTTGGTTTGTAATCCAGACTTTTTAACTAAAGAATTAGCTCTTACCCCTGCTGTCCATATTTTGGTAACGGTAGGTATTTCCTCTAGTATCCCATCTTTTTCATAAGTTATTGTATCTGCATGACATTCCTTAATCGTTGCCCCTGTTATTATCTCCACACCACGAGAAACCAAGGAGTTCGTTGCATATTGTTGTAACGATTCATCAACAGCAGGTAAAATCGTTACTTCTGACTATAACATAATTATACGAACCAATGCTTTTTCAATATCATATTCTTTACAGATTTCTGGAATACGATCAACTAATTCACCAGCAAATTCTCCTCCTGTTGGACCGCCACCGCCAATTACGATGTTCAATCTTCCTTTATTCTTTACATCTTCATTATGGTAACAAGCAAAATTATATTCTAAATGCTCCCTTATAAGCCTTGCACTATTTATATCCCCTATAAAAAAGGCATTTTCCTCTAATCCATGATTCTCTGGCATTTCCGATTCAAAACCCAAAGCAATAATAAGAATCAAAAAAAATCTAATACTCATCGATCCTTAATCATCTCAACGTCGTTATTTACGCAATATCCATCACACCATACTATCCGCGACAGCAACCTCAGCCAGACCGCCAAAGACCACGCTACAATCCAGATACAGTGATCTCCACCCTACAGACCACTCGTTATT
>NZ_MUXB01000090.1:0-1078 GCF_001994935.1 Herbaspirillum sp. VT-16-41 | reverse complement strand
CAGGTTCGGATGCGCGTGTGCGTAGGGTGCGAGCACACGATTGAAGTGCGCATCGGTGCCGCGGATGGACGATATTGTGTTTTTTTTTAATGATCCGGCGGCCCCCGAGATCTCCGCTCTTCCCCTCCACGCCGCTCTTCCGATCCCCCCGTCGGTGGCGCACCTGGGCCCCGCGATCGTGGGCCTGGACCCCCCCCCCGCCGACCCTGAGCACGCCCGCGGCCCCTACGCGCGCACCAAGGCCGCCGCCGAGATCGGAAGAGCACACGTTGAACTCCAGACCGTCTCCTCCAGCACCTTGCCCCCACATAACCTAACAACACCCCCAGCTAACCACACGAACACTGAGTGGAGGCCCGAACCGACGTATGTTGAAAAATGCGGGGATGAGGTGTGGGTAGGGGTGAAAGGCCAATCGAACACGGAGATAGCTGGTTCTCTCCGAAATAGCTTTAGGGCTAGCCTCAAGATGATGAGTACTGGAGGTAGAGCACTGATTGGACTAGGGGCCCTCATCGGGTTACCGAATTCAGTCAAACTCCGAATGCCAGATACTTAAACTTGGGAGTCAGACTATGGGTGATAAGGTTCATAGTCGAAAGGGAAACAGCCCAGACCACCAGCTAAGGTCCCAAAGTATACGTTAAGTGGAAAAGGATGTGGAGTTGCTTAGACAACCAGGATGTTGGCTTAGAAGCAGCCACCATTTAAAGAGTGCGTAATAGCTCACTGGTCGAGTGACTCTGCGCCGAAAATGTACCGGGGCTAAACGTATCACCGAAGCTGTGGATTGTTCTTACGAACAATGGTAGGAGAGCGTTCTAAGTGCTGTGAAGTCAGACCGTGAGGACTGGTGGAGCGCTTAGAAGTGAGAATGCCGGTATGAGTAGCGAAAAAAGAGTGAGAATCTCTTTCACCGAATGCCTAAGGTTTCCTGAGGAAGGCTCGTCCTCTCAGGGTTAGTCGGGACCTAAGCCGAGGCCGAAAGGCGTAGGCGATGGACAACAGGCAGATATTCCTGTACCACCTCATGACCGTTTGAGCGATGGGGGGACGCAGTAGGATAAGGAATGCGCAC
>NZ_MUXB01000120.1:0-274293 GCF_001994935.1 Herbaspirillum sp. VT-16-41 | reverse complement strand
TAGTCGTAAAACTGGTCATAAGACTATCCTCTATTTTAAGAGAGTCTTCGTGTCCTGAGATTCAAGGGGCTATTCCACGTATCCATGAAATAAGAATGCGGTTTGAAGTTCTTAAGCGTGATGCAGAGATACTATCCCTCCAGAAGCAGCTGGCAGGAGGTGACCCAGAGCTTCTGAAAAATGAGCTAAGTAGACAGTGCGTAGAGCTTGATCAGGAATTTGAATTTGTGGCGTCGTGCAATATGGGTGGGGAAGTAGTTCGCCCGGAGGACCTTGAGCGCTTGCGCTGCATCGCTCGCCGCACCTGGATCCGAACGATGGATGACTCTCTCGGTTTGTCGTGGGAAGAACGCGCAAGGAAAAAGAGCATATCTCCCGTGGCGGCGAGCAAAGAATACTTGTTGGACGATAAGCCAGAGCACTTGATAGAGCGCCATGCTGAATCCGTAGATCCGACGCTATATACGAACCTAGGTATCAAAATGCCTGCGCCTAAATACCGGCTTAATTTGGGCGAAATTTACAATCTGTCAATTGGCCGTGGAACACTAACGGCCGAGGAGCGATACTTGGTCAATGATCATATTGTGCAAACTATCATCATGCTTGACAGTCTGCCTTTGCCATCAAATCTAAAGCGCGTTCCTGAAATTGCCACAGGGCATCACGAGAAGATGGACGGTAGCGGTTATCCCAAAATGCTGAACAAAAATGAGTTAAGCATCGAGGCCCGAATGATGGCAATCGCGGATATTTTTGAAGCCCTGACAGCTGCAGATCGTCCGTATAAAACGGGGAAAAAATTATCAGAGACACTAACAATCATGAAAAAGATGGCAGATACCGGGCATATTGACCCGGATATATTCCAGTTGCTCTTACGTAGTGGCATATGTTTTAACTACGCGCAGGAATTTATGCATCCGTCTCAACTCGATGTGGATCAAGGAGGCATCCAAGCGTTTATCCAACAGGAGGAGTTTGCCTGAGAAAGAGAGTATTCGCGTACGACGAACACGATCACTTGACTAGGGGGGGGGCGGCACAAGATTCAGAAAGAATCCTACGCCAAGGTTTTGAACCGCTAATGGCGCCCGCAATGTTGAGCTGTTACCAGAAATCGTAATGTTTCGAATTTTCGTCGTGCGTACATGCCGCAGCCAATTACTAAGGTTTTTTCGCGCTGCGTAATGGCCTTGAACTGACCCGTTTCCGGCCGACCAGCCTGGCGCCAGCCGAAACGAAGCGAACCAGAACGTCGCCCATAGTGAATGGTTCACTCGCTTACTAAGTCAAAGGTGATTTCGGTACTTAGTTTGTGCAGGTGACGGATCCGTTTTTTTTCACCAGTAGCCAGTCGAGGCCACCGGAATGGTGGCCTTTCCATTGGAGCTGACGCTTTTGCGATTGCACTTTTAATACAGTATCAAGGAGTCCGACAGACTTTAACGGGCTCGACAGACTTTATTCTTATTTATCAGGTCACCAACTCGTCTCCCGCTCCGCCGTCGACGAAATCTTGTGGATCGCCAGATCGGCGCCTTCGAATTCCTGTTCAGGATCAAGGCGGATGCCGACCGTCTTCTTCAGCAGGCCGTACACGATCCATCCACCGACTGCCGCAATGGCGATGCCCATCACGCTGCCCACCAGTTGCGACATGAAGGACACGCCACCGCGTCCACCCAGCGCCTGCAAGCCGAAGATGCCAGCCGCCAGGCCGCCCCACAGGCCGCATAGCCCATGCAGGGGCCAGACACCCAGCACGTCGTCGATCTTCCATTTGTTCTGGGTGCGGGTGAACATCCACACGAAGATGGCGCCGGCCATGCCGCCGGTGACCAGCGCGCCCAGCGGGTGCATCAGGTCGGAGCCGGCACATACCGCCACCAGGCCGGCCAGCGGGCCGTTGTAGGCGAAGCCGGGGTCGTTGCGGCCCATCAGCAGTGCGACCAGGGTGCCACCGGCCATGGCCATGAGGGAGTTCATCGCGACCAGGCCGTTCATCTTGTCCAGGGTCTGCGCGCTCATCACGTTGAAACCGAACCAGCCCACCGTCAGGATCCATGCGCCCAGTGCCAGGAAGGGGATGTTGGAGGGGGGATGGGCGGCGACCGCACCTTCCTTGCTGTAGCGGCCGCGGCGCGCACCCAGCAGCAGCACGGCGGGCAAGGCGATCCAGCCGCCGACGGCGTGGACCACGATGGAACCGGCGAAGTCGTGGAATTCGGCGCCGAAGGTGGCCGCCAGCCAGGCCTGTACGCCGAAGTGCTGGTTCCAGGCGATGCCCTCGAAGAAGGGATAGACCAGGCCGACCAGTACGGCGGTGGCCAGCAGCTGCGGGTTGAATTTGGAGCGTTCGGCGATGCCGCCCGAGATGATGGCCGGAATGGCGGCGGCGAAGGTCAGCAGGAAGAAGAATTTCACCAGCTCGAAGCCACTGCGCTCGGCCAGGGTTTCGGCACCGGCAAAGAAGCTCACGCCATAGGCGACGTAGTAGCCGATGAAGAAATAGACAATGGTCGAGACCGCGAAGTCGGCCAGGATCTTCACCAGGGCATTGACCTGGTTCTTCTTGCGCACCGTCCCCAGTTCCAGGAACGCGAAGCCGGCATGCATGGCCAGGATCATGATCGCCCCCAGCAGGATGAAGAGGGCGTCTGCGCCGTTTTTGTGATCGTCCACCAGAAAATCTCCCAAAAATTGTGCAAGGAAAGAATCGAAAGCCCGGACTGATGCAATTTTCGTTCCATTTTGGTGATTGTTTTGCAGTGGCTTGATTCAAAAGGACTTTTTGGGTGCGTTAGGTCCTTGTCAGCTTGTGATGCGCACGAAAATTGTGCGATACGGGTAGGCGATACGGTGGCGCGGTTTGTTTTGGTGCGAGGGCAGGGCGGCTCGAATTTTTTTGAAAATCACGTCATTTAGCCGTTTTGGGGGATCCGGTCAGCATTGGTCATCGTGCTTTCATGGAACGGTCATACGCGATTGCTAAATTGCAACTCCCTTCTTTTTTCCTCACCCTCAGGAGTTGCCATGCCAGACCAGAATTCGCCAGCCGAACCCAGCCGTCGCCGCTTCCTGCGCGACAGCGCCGTCACTGCCGCCGCCGCCGGCAGCGTGGCCGTGATCGCCAGCCCCGCCAGCCTGGCTGCCGCGCCGGCCATCGTCACCGCCGAGCGTCTGCGCCCGCAGTTCCCGGGCGGGATCATGAGCGGCGACGTTACCCGCGACAGCGCCATCGTCTGGGCGCGCGCCGACCGCAATGCGCGCATGCTGGTGGAGTATTCCACCAGCGAGAACTTCGCCGATGCGGTGCGCATCGCCGGCCCCACTGCGCTGGCGCGGGACGACTACACCGCCCGCGTGGACCTGCGGGGTTTGCCGGCAGGGCAGCGGGTGTATTACCGCGTGCGTTTCCAGGACCTGGTGCATGAGTCGGCCCTGAGCGAGCCGCTGACCGGCAGCCTGATGGTGCCGGCTACGGCGCGCGGGCAGGCACGCGACATCACCTTCGCCTTCTCGGGGGACGAAGCCGGCCAGGGCTGGGGCATCAATGAGCAATGGGGTGGCTACCGGGTGTACGAGAGCATGCGCCGCTTCCGTCCTGACTTCTTCATCCATTCGGGCGACCAGATCTATGCGGACGGTCCGATCCAGTCCGAGGTGAAGCTGGATGATGGCAGCCTGTGGCGCAACGTGGTGACCGAGGCCAAGTCCAAGGTGGCGCAGACGCTGGACGACTATCGCGGCAACTTCGCCTACAACATGCTGGATGCCAGCAAGCGCCGCTTCGCCGCCGAGGTGCCGTTCCTGGTGCAGTGGGACGACCACGAGGTGCGCAACAACTGGTATCCGGGCCAGGTGATCGGCGCCCAGGAAAAGCGCTACGACGAGCGCAACATCGATGTGCTGGCGGCCCGTGCGCGCCAGGCCATGTTCGAACACAATCCCTTCCGCATCGACCAGGCCGATCCTTTCCGCATCTATCGCGCCTTCAATCACGGCCCGCTGCTGGAGGTGTTCATGCTGGACGAGCGCAGCTATCGCGGTCGCAATTCGCCCAATCGCCAGCGCGGCGGTCACGATGCGGAGTTTCTCGGGCCGGAGCAGATGCGCTGGATCAAGCAGGCGCTGCTGCGCTCACGCTCGACCTGGAAGCTGATCGCCAGCGACATGCCCTTGTCCATCGTGGTGCCGGACCTCAATGTCGATGTGCCACCCGGCACCTTCGAGGCCTGGGCCAATGCCGACAACGGCAAGCCGTCGGGGCGTGAGCTGGAGGTGGCGGAGCTGCTGCGCTTCATCAAGCAGCACGACGTCAAGAACGTGGTGTGGGTGACGGCCGATGTGCACTATGCCTCGGCCACCCACTATGCGCCCGAACGCGCGCAGTTCACCGACTTCAAGCCTTTCTGGGAATTCGTCGGCGGGCCGATCAACGCCGGTACCTTCGGTCCGGGCGAGATCGATCGCACCTTCGGTCCGGATGTGCGTTTCGTGAGCATTCCGGCGGACATGAAGCAGAACCGCTCGCCGGCGGAGCTGCTGCAGTTCTTCGGTATCGGCAAGATCGATGCGAAATCGAAGACGCTCACCGTGACGCTGCACAATACCGACGGCAAGGAAATCTACAAGGTTGAACTGCCGCCCGAGGCCTGATGTTCAGTGCTTGATGCGGCTTGGAGCTGAAGGCCGGACCGGCTTCAGCCCGGTCCGGCCAGCTTGCGCGAGATGGTGGCGCAGGCTTGCAGCAGCGGCGCCACATAGGCCTGCTGTGGATCGGGCAGGCGCCGGAACAGCGGGATGCTCACGCTCACGCAGGCCACCGGCAAGCCGTCGGCGCCGACGATGGCGGCACCGTAGCAGAAGATCTGGGCTTCGTTCTCTTCACGGTCTTCGGCATAGCCGCGGGCGCGGGTCTGTTCCAGGTCTTGGCGCAGAGCCGACAGATCGGTGTGGGTGTGCTCGGTGAAGGGCTCCATCTGCAGCGTGCGCATCAGGTTTTCGCGGCGCGATTCTTCCAGGCCGGCCAGATAGGCCTTGCCCACCGAACTCGAATAGAGCGTCACGCGGGTGCCGATGCGCGATGCCATGCGCACGGCTTGCGGGCTTTCCAGTTTCTCGATGTAGACCATGCTGACGTCGCTGGGGACGGCCAGGTGGATGGTCTCGCGGGTGATGTCGCGCAACTGGCGCAGCGGTTCGATGGCAGTGGTGCGGATATCGCTGCGGTCCCAGGCGCGGCTGGCCAGGTTGATCAGGCGCGGTCCCACCTCGAACTGTTTGCTGCGCGGGTTTTCCACCACCATGCCCTCGGCCATCAAGGCGGCCAGGATGCGATAGACGGTGGGGCGCGGATAGCCAGAGAGCGCCGCCAGCTGCGCGATGTTCAGTGGCGCGTCCTGGTCGGCGATCAATTGCAGCACGGCGACGAACTTGGAGAAGGCGGCGGTGCCGGCAATCTTGTTCGGGTCGTCGGGATGTTTGTCGTGGTCTGGCATGGGCGCAGGCTTAAGGAGACAGGAGCGGAATCGGGAGCGGGAGCGGGCAGATTATAGCGGAGCCTGGTAGTGCCCCAGCGCAAAAAAGCCCGCGCCGCCTGGAGCAGCGGACGCGGGAAAAGGCATGCATGGAATGGGGTGATCAGGCAATCAGATAGCCGCCGTCGACCGGGATGATGGTGCCGGTCATGAAAGAAGCGGCGGGTGAGCAGAGGAAGGCCACGACATTGCCGATGTCTTCCGGGCGTCCCCAGCGGTTCAAGGGAGTGCGCGCCAGGATCGGGCCGGCGCGGGTGGGATCGTCCTGCAGGGCCTGGGTGAGCGGGGTGGCGATCCAGCCCGGTGCCACCGCATTGACGCGGATGCCGTCGGCCGCATACGCAATGGCCAGTGATTTGGTCAGCTGCGCTACGCCGCCCTTGCTGGCGCTATAGCCGGGGACCAGGCCGCCACCGAAGAAGCTGAGCATGGAGGCCGTGTTGACGATGCAACCGCCGGACTGTCGCAGCAATTCACGGGAAGCCGCGCACACGCGCATGGTGCCGGTGAGGTTGACGGCGATCACCTGTTCGAAGACTTCGGTCTCCAGTTCCGCGCCGCGCTTGATGATGCCGGCGCAGTTGACCACGATGTCCAGTTGCTTGAGGCCGGCCAGGGCAGCGCGCACGCTCTCTTCGCTGGCCACATTCATTTCCACCAGGGTGATGTCGGTGCCGGCGAATTCCTCGTGGGCGAAGGGCGGCAATCCGGCTGCAATGACGCGGGCGCCGAGTGCTGCCAGCTGGCGTGCGACGGCGCCGCCTATGCCCTGGGTACCGCCGGTGACGAGGGCGGTCTTGCCCTGCAGAAGATCGGGAATGAAGCTCATGGTGTTCCTTTTGGATAGCGAGGGTGGCAGGGGACTGGCTGGATGCCGCTACCCGCGGGCGGCGGCATCGGGTCAGGCGACTGCGTAGCGCGGGTTCAGGCGTGCGATTCGATGGGTTTGTCGACCACGAACATGTACACCAGCGCTGCGGCAAAGGCCACCGCCGCACTGATCAGCAGGGCGTTGACGAAGGAGTGGGTCTGGTCCACCACTACCCCGGTGATGACCGGCGCCAGCGAGCCACCGAGGTAGCCGCCGAAGTTCTGCATGCTGCCCAGCGAAGCCACCAGACGGCGCGGGATGGCTACCGACACCAGTGCCCAGGCACCGCCCGAGGCCATGTTCACGAAGGCCATGGCCAGCGAGATGTAGACGATCGCCATGGTGGTGCTGGGGGTGTAGGCGGCCGGGATGGTGAAGGCACCCGCGCCGATCAGACCGGCACAGATTGGCCACTTGCGGCTGCGGATGGCGGGCATGCCGCGTTTCATCAGACCATCGGCGATATAGCCGGAGGACAGCATGCCGAGGGTGCCGAAGATGTAGGGGATGACCACCACCCAGCCGGTACGTGCGATGGACAGGTGACGCTCATGCTCCAGATACGCCGGCAGCCAGGTCAGGTACAGCCAGACCATGTAGATCACGCCCATGAAGCCGAACAGCATGCCCCAGGTGGTGCGGTACTTGAAGAGGCTCTTCCACTCGCTCCAGGTCAGCTTGGCGTTGGCATTGGGGTCGGTGTCGTGATCGTCGGCCAGGTACAGCACCTCGGACGGGGTCAGTTCGACCTCGTTGCGATTGCGGTAGAACAGATACCAGCCCACCGATACCGCGATGCCCAGCACGCCCATGATGACGAACATCATTCGCCAGCCGAAGGACAGCATCAGGATGGTGAGGATGGGCGGTGCCAGGGCGGGGCCGATGGTGGAGGAGGCCACGAAGATGCCGGTCGGTCCACCGCGTTCGCGCATGGCGAACCACTCCGAGACCACCTTGGCCCCGGCCGGGAATTGCGGTGCCTCGCCCAGGCCCAGGAACACGCGGGCCACCAGGAATTGCTGCAGGGTGTTGACGAAGCCGCCGGCCAGTTGCGCCAGCGACCAGACGAACATGCCGGCGCCCAGCATCACGCGCGCGCCGAACTTGTCCAGCATGGCGCCGATGGGCAATTGAGAGAAGGCATAGGCCAGCGAGAAGGCCGACAGCAGCAGGCCCATCTGCGAGGCGCTCAGGTTCAGTTCCTGGCTCACCGAATGATTGGCGATGGACAGGGTGCTGCGGTCAAGATAGTTGACGATGCCTGCCAGCATCAGAAAGGTCAGTGCGACGACCTGTATGCGTTTGAGCCGGGGGCTCTTTTCCTTTTGGACTTCCATGGGTTACGTCTCCAGAGTGAATGAGTTGATGCCATTGGCGTGCTTCCTGCCGGCGCCGTCTGCTGCGGCGCTCTGTGTCGGTGACATGGCGAAAGCGTCATGCGAGGACGCGGTCTTGAGGACGTTGTGGATGCCGTCCCTGCTACTGCTCCGGCACGGCCGGGGTGATGTCTGCATCGCCCCTGGCCGTGATCCTCGCTTGCCCGGATGATTCTGCGGTCCTGCTCCTTCCTGTTTTGCTCAGTAGGTGGCGCGGCCACCGGAGAGGTCGAATACGGCACCGGTATTGAAGCTGCACGAGCCCGAGCACAGCCAGGCGCACAGCTCGGCCACTTCTTCCACGGTGCCGAGGCGGTGCATGGGGCTCTTGGCGATCATGGTCTGGACGTGGGCCGGCGACATCTGTTCCAGCAGCGCCGTCTTCACCGCCGCCGGGGCGATGGCATTGACCAGGATGCCGGTCTCGGCCAGTTCCTTGCCGAGCGACTTGGTCAGCGCCAGTACGCCGGCCTTGGCGGCGCTGTAGGCTGACGCATTGGGCGTGCCTTCCTTGCCGGCCAGCGAGGCGATGTTGACGATGCGCCCGCGTCCGGCCGCACGCATGGCCGGGACCACGCTGCGGCAGGCGTGGAAGACGCCCAGCAGGTTGACCTGCACGATGCGATGCCATTCGGCCACGTCGTATTCGTCCAGCGGCACGGTGGGGCCGGCATAACCGGCATTGTTGATCAGGAAGTCGATGCGGCCGGTCTCCACCAGCAACTGATGGACGGCATCCTCGACCGAGCCTGCATCGGTGATGTCCACCTGTTGCTGCCGGTAGGGGGAGCTGGCAGCCTGGTGCAGGTCCCACACCACCACGCGTGCGCCGGCCTCCGCCAGGCGCGCCGCGATGGCCGCGCCGATACCGCCATGGCCGCCGGTGACCACGGCCACGCAGTCAGGGAAATCGTAGTTCGCAGTGTCGTAATGCATGCGCTCCGCCCTCAGCGCACGAAGCGGTCGACGTAGTCGCTGCCCAGCCCGACCGCTTCGTAATGCTTGCGGCACATATCGAGCTTGGTGAAGACATCTTCATAGCCTTCGAACTTGCCCCAGGGGTCGCAGTAGAACATCACGCCGGTGATGTGGAAGTAGGTGATCATTTCTTCCACGTCTTCCGGGACGTAGAGGGTATGGGTCTCACCGGGTGGTTCGAAGACATAGCTGCCCTGTTCGGCGATCCAGTCATGCTCCAGGTAGCGCCATTTCCCCTTGAGCACCATGCCATGGACGGGCGCGGGATGGCGGTGGCGCGAGAGCACGCCGGACTTGCGCACGCGCAGCAGGTTGGTCCAGTAGCCCTGCGAGACATTGAGGCAGAGCGGGCGGAACCAGACGTTGTCGGCCTGCGGTACCCAGACCCGCTCGTCGTCGGGGACGGCCGGGTTGACCACGATTTCCAGCGGGGCCTCCTTGGGATTGGGGAATTGATAGGGCTGCATCTTCGAGTCAGCCGGCATGAGAGTGCTCATGAGGTCTCCAGTTGGAATATTTGTCTTTTATTGTCCACTATATGAACAATGCGTCTGCAATATGGTCACTTTGGGTGATCAGAAAGTGAAAGTCAACAGCGCAGTGGCCCGCTCCCGTGTCCACAAAAGCGAGTCACCATCCTTGATATCGATCAAGCGTCAGGCAGGCAAAGGCAGGCTGAGGCACGCAACACGAGCGCGAGGGCCTGGCCTGGAATGATGAAATTTATGCGCCGATGACGTTCAAGCCATCGGGCGGGAGCGCTGCTGCAGGGGATGGGAAGGTGAGGCCGGGTGCCAGCGGGTGCGTGGCGCCGTCAGTGGTCCCAATGGACCTGGGCGAATGCCTCGGCGAGGAAGTCCAGCATCGCCCTGACCTTGGCCGGCAGATGGGCGCGGCTGGGATAGACGGCGTAGATGCCCAGCGAAGGCGTGCCGTAGTCGGCGAGGATGGGGACCAGCTGGCCGCTGCGCAGATACTGGTCGATCATGAAAGTGGGCTGGCGCGTGATGCCCACGCCGCCCAGCGCCGCCTGCACGCAGCTGTCACCGTTGTTGGCGTGCATGCGCGAATTCACGCGCACGCTGACCGGTCCTTCCGGGCCACTGAACTGCCATTCATCCTTGCCCTGGTTGTAGCTGTAGCTGATGACCTGGTGCCGCGCCAGGTCGTGCGGATGGGCGGGCGTGCCATGTTTTTCCAGGTAGCCGGGCGAGGCGCATACCGGCAGGCTGGTGCTGGTGAGCTTGCGGTGGATCAGGGTGGAATCGGCCAGCCGGGCGATGCGGATGGCCAGGTCGTAGCCTTCATCGATGATGTCGACGATACGGTCCGACAAGGTGATGTCCAGCTCCACCTCCGGGTAACGCTCCAGGAACATTGGCCATAGCGGTGCCAGGTGCAGCACGCCGAAGGTGACGGGGGCGTTGATGCGCAGCAGGCCGGCCGGTCGGGCGGTGCCGGCCGAGAGCAGGTCGTCGGCGGCTTCCAGGTCGTCGGCGGCTTCCAGGTCGGCCACGATCTGCTTGCAGCGTTCGAGGTAGAGACTGCCGGCTTCGGTGAGCGAGAGCCGGCGCGTGGTCCGTTGCATGAGGCGGGAGCCCAGGCGGGCTTCCAGTTCCAGTACGGTGCGCGAGACGGCCGCCTTGGAGATGCCCAGCGCATCGGCGGCCTTGACGAAACTGCCCAGCTCGGCCACGGCAATGAAGTATTCGATTTCACGCAGTTTGTTCAACCCGTCTATCCCCCAGATGGCGCCGCGCCGGCGCCGTCAGGGAGACGGGGGCTCAGGCGGCAGCCGGTAGTTGTGCCAGCAGGCTGGAGGCCGTGCCGAAGGCGAAGGCGTCCATGCGCAGGCTATGATACGTCGAACCGCTGTCCAGGTGAACCAGCCGGGTCCAGTCATCGGCCGCGCCCATGGCGAAGAACAGGCTCAGCAGGTGTTCGTCGCTGGGGTGGGTGCGCACCGCGTGCGGGGCCGTGGTCCGGTAACCGAAGAGCGCCTCGAGGTCACCGGCCTGCATGCGGTCCAGGAACCATTGCAGGAATTCCAGCGTATGCGGGGCGTCGCCGGCATCGGCATCGTTGCGACGCAGTTCGCGCAGGTTGTGCGTGAAGCTGCCCGAGCCGACCAGCAGGATGCCTTCGCGGGCCAGCGGTGCCAGCAACTGGCCGACCTGGAAATGATAGGCCGGCGGTTGCTGCGATTGCAGCGACAGCTGGATCACCGGCACATCGGCCTGTGGATAAAGATAACGCAGCGGTACCCAGGCTCCGTGGTCCAGCCCCCAGCCGTCATCGGTATTGGCCGGCAGGCCGCCATCGCGCAGCCGCTGGGCCACATGTTCGGCCAGCGCGGGCGCGCCTGGTGCGGGGTAGTCCAGTGCATAGAGCGCCTGCGGGAAACCGCCGAAATCGTGGATCACGCGCGGCCTGGCCTGGTTGCCCACGCGCGGGGTGAAGGTCTCCCAGTGTGGCGACATCATCACGATGCCACGCGGGCGCGGCAGGGTAGCGCCGATGCCGGCCAGCAGCGGACCGGTACGGCCGGGTTCCACGGCCAGCATGGGCGAGCCGTGCGAGACGAACAGCGAGGGCAGGTGGAGGGTATCGGACATGATGGTTTCCTTGAGTCGCCTGTGGAAAACTTGATTTCCCGCACGCAAGAACTGAACTAAAAGATCTCGACGATCAAACTGAATCTATATGAATTTTGCCGGGCGCGTGGCCCGGCTGGATGATTTCGGCAAACAGGGCGATCAACTGCGCTCTTCACGCTTGAGGGCAAAGGCGCCGTCGCCCAGCAGGAACACGGCGACCAGGCCGACGGTCCACAGCGCCAGGTATTCCCAGCCACCCTTGGGGTTGGTGAAGAGGAATCCTGCCTTGCCGTGGACCAGCACGATGGTGCCCAGCAGGTCGGCCGCCAGGGGCAGTGCCAGCCAACGACCGTAGTAGCCCAGCACCAGCGCAATGCCGCCTACCACTTCCAGCGCCATCACGGGATAGGCGAACCAGCCGGGTACACCCAGCGAGGCAAAGAAGCCCACGGTGCCTGCCGGGGTGAAGACGAATATTTTCAGTCCGGCGTGGACCAGGAAGAAGATGCCCATGGTGACGCGCAGCAGGAAGGCGGCGTAGTCGGCGCGGGTATTGACGGTGACGGTGCTCATGATGATCCCGGGAAGTGTGGAGTGGATGAAGGCAGGCCAGCTATCGTGCGCGCTCTCTGGCGGGCGTGATGGAGATGGGCCATGTCCACACTGTAGGGAAGAATGCGGGCCGGATAAACCGGCCGCGGCGGGATGGATTGTCTTGGCGTGGTTGATAATCCGGTCCCGCCTGTCCTGCTTCAGTCCTCGCTGTCGCGGGAATGTGGCTTGGCCTCTTCGCGGCGGTTGTAGCCGGCCACCATGTCGAAGCGGAACAGGCGGCATTCCAGGGCGCCGTTGAAGAACGGGGTCTTGCGCGATTCCTTCAGGCGCATCAGCTTGGGCAGGCCGAGGTCGGCCGAGAACAGGAACACGCTCCAGCCGGCAAAGCGCTGCTTCAAGGTGCTGGAGAAGGCGCTGAAGAATTGCGTGAACAGTTCTTCGGTCGGCAGGGCGCGATCACCACGCACGCCGATCCGTTCGCCGTAGGGCGGGTTGGAGAGGATGATGCCGACCAGCGGCTGGCCATCGGCGTCCAGCGGTGGCTTGATCTCCTGCGCCTCGATCTGCTTCAGTGGAATCTCGAACTGGATACCGGCACGCACCAGGTTCTTGCGGGTCAGTTCCACCATGTCGCCGGAGATGTCGCTGCCGAAGAGCGTCGGCGTGGTCGGGATCGGGTTGGGTTTGAAGTCACCCTTGATGGCGAACCAGGCATCGGCGTCGAAGTTGCTGAACTTCTCGAAGGCAAAGCGGCGACGCGCGCCGGGCGGCACGCCGGCAATCATCTGCGCCGCTTCGGCCAGGATGGTGCCGGAGCCGCACATGGGATCGAACAGTGGCACGCCCGGCTTCCAGCCGGAGGTGCGCAAGAGACCTGCCGCCAGGTTCTCGCGCAGCGGGGCGTCACCGGTCTCTTCGCGCCAGCCGCGCTTGAACAGCGCTTCGCCGGAGGTATCCAGGTAGACCGTGAAGTTGTGGGCATCGACGAAGCCGGCGATGCGCATGTCGGGCGTGCGGGTATTGACCGAGGGACGCAGCTTGAACTGGTCGAGGAAGCGGTCGCAGATGGCATCCTTGATCTTGAGCGTGCTGAATTCCAGGCTGCGCAGCGGCGACTTCACGGCGGTGAGGTCCACGCGGATGGTGTGCGAGACCTTGAACCAGTCTTCCCAGGCCTGGGCCAGGGTGAGGTCGTAGATGTCGTTTTCGTTCTTGTAGGAACCGTGACCCATGCGCAGCAGCACGCGGCTGGCGATGCGCGAATGCAGGTTCATCTGGTAGGCCGCCAGCAGCGTGCCGGAGCAGTGCACGCCACCCGGGACCTGGTTGTGCACCTTGAGATTGGCGGCGGGGCCGGCATGGGCGGCGATCTCGTTGAGTTCTTCTGCCAGTGCCGCTTCCAGGCCACGCGGGCAGGGGCAGAAGTAAGAGTATTGGGTGTCTTGGGATTGCATGGGAGTACCTTTTATCCGTTGAAAAACAGGGCTTCAAAAATCAGAACGCCGGGCTGCGCTTCTGTTCATTGCGCAGCCCGGCGTCATTGTACGCTGGCCGCTCAGCCTTTCGCGAAGGCGCGCTCGACGAAATCGAGGCGGTCCTGGCCCCAGTAGCCTTCGCCTTCGTAGACGAACCAGGGTGCGCCGAACACACTGGCGGCATTGGCTTCATCGGTGAAACGGTCGAACTCGGCCTGCACGCTGGCGGTCTCGGCCGATTTCAGCAGGGCCGCACCATCGTGCTCCTGGGCGTTGGCAATGGCGATCAGGGTATCGGTGTCGGCGATGTTCTTCTGCTCTTCCCAGACGGCGCGCATGATGGCCCCGGTCAGGCGCAGCGACGCGGCCGTGCCATGCGCGAGCTGGGTGGCGATGATCAGGCGGGCGGCGGTATCGCTGTTGACCGGGAAATAGGTCGGTTGCAGGATCATCGGCTTACCCAGGAATTCGCTCCAGCGCGCCAGTTCCTTGAGGCGATAGGCCTGGCGCTGCGGGGCGCGCTTGGCCAGCGGCAGACCGCCGGAGACGCCGAAGATCTTCGACAGGTCGAAAGGTTTGGGAAGGATCTGCACCTGGTACTTCTCTGCGAGGGCGACGAAACGTTCGTGCCCCAGATAGGCGAACGGAGAATGCGGGGCGAAAAAATACTCACAGACTTTGCTCATGACCGGCTCCGGAAGGGATGATGGTGTGTGGTGAGAGGTACGTGGCTTGGGGATATCAGAACGGCTTGACGACGACCAGGATCACGATGGCCAGCATCAGCAGCACCGGGACTTCATTGAACCAGCGGAACCAGACGTGGCTGCGGGTATTCTTGCCGTGCTCGAATTTCTTGAGCAGGGAGCCGCAGGCGTGGTGATAGCCGATCACCAGCACCACCAGGAACAGCTTGGCATGCAGCCAGCCGTTGCCCGGGCCTTTCCAGAATTGCCAGGTGATGGCCAGCAGCCATGCGCCCAGCACCAGCGCCACCAGCGCGGTCATGCCGGTGAAGCGGTACAGCCGGCGCGCCATGCCCAGCAGGCGTTCGCGGGAGACCAGGTCGGTCTCCTGCGCCAGGTTCACGAAGATGCGCGGCAGATAGAACAGGCCGGCGAACCAGGAGGCGATGAAGACGATGTGCAGGGCTTTGATCCAGAGCATGACGGTCCTTGGCGTTGGCGTTCGGGTTGACGTGATCGGTTACTGGCGCACCTGGCCCTGGCCCAGCACCACATACTTCAGCGAGGTCAGGCCTTCCAGGCCCACCGGGCCACGCGCGTGCAGCTTATCGTTGGAGATGCCGATCTCGGCACCCAGGCCGTATTCGAAACCATCGGCAAAGCGGGTCGAGGCGTTGACCATGACCGAGGCCGAATCGACTTCGCGCAGGAAGCGCATGGCGCGGGTGTAGTCCTCGGTGATGATGCTGTCGGTGTGCTGGGAGGAATGACGATTGATGTGATCGATGGCTTCATCCATGTCGGCCACCACCTTCACGGCCAGGATCGGGGCCAGGTATTCGGTGTCCCAGTCTTCAGGCGTGGCCGGCTTCAGGAAGGGGTAGTCGGCCAGGATATCGGCCGCTTCAGGGTCGCAGCGCAGTTCCACTTCCTTGACACGATACAGTTCGGCCAGCGGGGGCAGCACGGCTGCGGCGATGTTGCGCGACACCAGCAGGGTTTCCATGGTGTTGCAGGTGCCGTAGCGATGGCATTTGGCGTTGAAGGCCACGTCCAGCGCCTTGCGGGTGTCGGCCTTGTCGTCGATGTAGACGTGGCAGATGCCGTCCAGGTGCTTGATCATGGGGACCTTGGCTTCCTTGATCAGGCGTTCGATCAGGCCCTTGCCGCCACGCGGCACGATGACGTCCACGTATTCCTGCAGGGTGATGAGCACACCGACGGCGGCGCGGTCGGTGGTCTCGACCACCTGCACCGCATCTTCGGGCAGGCCGGCGCCGCTGAGGCCTTCCTTCACCAGCTTGGCCAGGGCCTGGTTGCAATGGATGGCTTCGGAACCGCCGCGCAGGATGGTGGCGTTACCACTCTTGATGCACAGGCCGGCGGCGTCCACGGTGACGTTGGGACGGGCCTCGTAGATGATGCCGATCACGCCCAGGGGCACACGCATCTGGCCGACCTGGATGCCGGTGGGGCGGTATTTCATGTTGCTGATCTCGCCGATCGGGTCGGGCAGGGAGGCGATCTGCTCCAGGCCTTCGGCCATGGTGGCGATGGCCTTGTCGGACAGCGTCAGGCGGTCCAGCATGGCCTCGGCCAGACCATTGGCGCGGGCCGCATCCAGGTCCAGCGCATTGGCGGCGCGCAGGGCGTCCGCATCGCGACGGATGGCGGCGGCGATCAGCAGCAGCGCCTGGTTCTTGGCGGCGGTATCGGCACGCGCCATGGCACGCGAGGCGGCACGGGCCTGCTGGCCGATGCGGTTCATGTAGAGTTCGATGTTTTCCATTCTGGTTCCTCCGCAGCGCGATGGGCGCGGCCGTGTTGGTATGTCTGTGTTGCGCGATCTTGATGGGCCTGCTGGCGGCTCAGCGCCCGCGGGCCAGTTTCAGTCCCAGTTGCAGCAGGGCGTCCCACGGGTCGCCGGCAAAGGTGCGGGCGCGCAGGCCCTTGACCATGCGGTCCACCAGGGCGGCTTCCTGCAGGGCCTGTTCCAGCGCGGCCAGGCTGATGCGGCGCAGGGCCGGTTCCATCAGTCGTTCGCGCGGACCCCAGATGCGGTATTCCTTGAGCAGCGCGCCTACCGGCTTGCCCTGGGCCATGCCGGACTTGAGCTTGAGGAGCGTACGGATTTCCTCGGTCACGGCCCACAGGACCAGCGGCAGGGCCTCGCCTTCGCCCTTGAGGCCGTCCATCATGCGCGTGAGACGGGCGATGTCACCGGAGAGCATGGCTTCGTTGAGCTTGAAGACATCGTAGCGTGCCACATTGAGCACGGCGTCCTGCACCTGTTCGAAACCGAGCTTGCCGGGCGGGTAGAGCAGGGCCAGCTTCTGGATTTCCTGGTGCGCGGCCAGCAGGTTGCCTTCCACGCGGTCGGCGATGAAGTCCAGGCAGGGACGGTCAGCGCTCTGCTGCTGGGCAGCCAGGCGGTTGCCGATCCAGCCCGGTAACTGGGCGCGTTCCACCAGCGGGATGTCGATGTACACCGCCGCCTGCTGCAGGGCGCCGACCCAGGCCGCCTTCTGCGTGGCCCAGTCCAGCTTGGGCAGGCTGATGATGGTGAGGTTGTCGGGCGAGAGGTTGGCGGCATAATCCTGCAGGGCCTGGCCGCCATCCTTGCCGGGCTTGCCGGTGGGGATGCGCAGTTCGATCAGTTTCTTGTCGCCGAACAGCGATTGCGACTGGTTGGCCGCCAGCAGTTCGCCCCACTTGAAGCTGCGTTCCACCACCAGCACTTCACGCTCGGTATAGCCATTGGCGCGGGCGCTGCGGCGGATCTTGTCGGCCGCTTCCAGCGCCAGCAGGTGCTCGTCGCTGGCGATCACATAGAGTGGCGCCAGCGATTTGCCGAGATGGGCGTCCAGGGAGTCGTGGCGCAGTTGCATGATTGTGCGTGGCCGGATCAGGAATCCGACTGCGCCTTCTCGGTGCTGATGGCCGACTTCGAGGCGGCCAGGCGACGCAGGATCTGCTGCACCAGGTCGGACTGCATGTCGCGGTAGAGCAGTGCTTCCTCGGCCTGCTTGGCCAGTTCCTGGTTCTCGTCATAGGTGATGACGCGACGCAGGGTGATGGCCGTGGGCGGAATCACCACCACACCCTTGGGGTCGGTGACGGAGAAGGTGAAGCGCTGGAACAGCGCATATTCACGCACGCGGCCGTTGGTGTTCAAGGTCAGCACCTGGCGGTCGCGGGAGTCGGCCAACACCTTCAGGTTGGCTTCGGCATCCTTGGCGTCGGCGACCACCTTGGCGCCACTGGCCTCGATGTTGCGCTTGAGTTCCACGCCGACGGCGGAGTTGGGCGCAAAGCCGAGGTAGATGGTCTTGAAGGGCAGGTCGGCCGCGCCGCGCATGTGGAAGCCGCAGGCCGTGAGCATCACGGCAGCGAGGGCCATCAGCAGCCATTGCGAGAAACGCTTGATTTGGACTTGAGCGTGCATGGAGTTCCGTCGGTTGGGTTGGGCCGGATCAGGCGACGATGTTGACCAGCTTGCCGGGCACCACGATCACCTTCTTGGGGGCGCCGGTGAGGAATTTCTTCACATCCTCGTTGGCCAGGGCAGCGGCTTCGATGGCGGCCTTGTCGGCATCCTTGGGAACCGTCACCTCGCCACGCAACTTGCCGTTGACCTGCACCACCAGCTTGAGCTCGCTCTGTTCCAGGGCGGCTGCGTCCACCTGCGGCCAGTCGGCGTCGAGGATGTCGCCCTGGGCGGCGGCGTAGCCCAGTTGTTGCCACAGCACGTGGGTGATGTGCGGCGCCACCGGATTGAGCACGCGCAGGAAGATCGAGAAGCACTCCGCCAGGACCGCGTCGCCGGCCGCGCCGGCGGCCGGCTTGGCGGCCTCCAGCGTGTTGAGCATCTTCATGCAGGCCGAGACCACGGTGTTGTACTGGATGCGCTTGAAGTCGTTGTCGGCCTGTTGCAGCACCTTGTGGACTTCACGGCGCAGGGTCTTCAGGCCATCGTCGAGTTGGGCCGCGTCGATGGCAGCGATGGCGCCGGCTGCGGTGATGCGCGCGGCATTGTTGTAGCCGAAGGCCCACACGCGGCGCAGGAAGCGGTTGGCGCCTTCCACGCCGGCACCCGACCATTCCAGGGTCTGTTCCGGGGGCGAGGCGAACATGGTGAACAGACGGGCCGTATCGGCGCCGTACTGGTCGATCTGGGCTTGCGGGTCGATGCCGTTGTTCTTGGACTTGGACATCTTCTCGGTGCCGCCGATCTCTACCGGCTGGCCGTCGGTCTTGAGGATCGCCGAGACCGGGCGGCCCTTGTCGTCGAAGGTCAGTTCCACATCGGCCGGGTTGATCCAGATCTTCTTGCCCGAGGCTTCTTCGCGATAGTAGGTCTCGTTCAGGACCATGCCCTGCGTCAACAGGTTGGTGAAGGGCTCGTCGAACTTGACCAGGCCGAAGTCGCGCATGACCTTGGTCCAGAAGCGCGCATACAGCAGGTGCAGCACGGCGTGCTCGATGCCGCCGATGTACTGGTCCATGGGCATCCAGTAATCGTTGCGGGAATCGACCATGGCGTCGTTGCTGCCCGGCGAGGTATAGCGCATGTAGTACCAGGACGAGTCCACGAAGGTGTCCATGGTGTCGGTTTCGCGACGGGCCGGCTTGCCGCACTTGGGGCAGTCGACCTTGAGGAATTGCTCATGCTTGTTCAGGGGATTGCCGCTGCCGTCCGGCACGCAGTCTTCCGGCAGCACCACCGGCAGGTCCTTTTCAGGCACCGGCACGTCGCCGCAATCCGGGCAGTGGATGATGGGGATGGGCGTACCCCAGTAGCGCTGGCGCGAGATGCCCCAGTCGCGCAGGCGGAAGGTGACCTTCTTTTCGCCCAGGCCCTGTGCCGCCAGGTCGGCAGCCACCGCATCGACGGCCGCCTGGTAGCCCAGGCCATCGTACTTGCCGGAGGCGATGGTCTTGCCGGCTTCCTTGTCGCCGTACCATTCTTCCCAGGCGTCGGTAGAGTAGGTCTTGCCTTCTACGCCGATGACCTGCTTGATCGGCAGGTCGTACTTGCGGGCGAAGGCGAAGTCGCGCTCGTCGTGCGCCGGCACGCCCATCACGGCGCCATCGCCGTAGGTGATGAGCACGTAGTTGCCGACCCAGACCTCGACCTTGTCGCCGGTCAGCGGGTGGGTGACGTACAGGCCGGTGGGCATGCCCTTCTTTTCCATCGTCGCCATGTCGGCTTCGATGACGCTGCCTTGCTTGCATTCGGCGATGAAGGTCTGCAGGGCCGGGTTGTTCTCGGCGGCCAGGGTGGCCAGCGGATGTTCCGGGGCCACCGCACAGAAGGTCACGCCCATGATGGTGTCGGCGCGGGTGGTGAAGACGAACAGCTTGCCGTCGTTGATCAGCTGGCCGCTGGCGTCCTTGATCTCATGCGGGAAGGCGAAGCGCACGCCGGTGGACTTGCCGATCCAGTTGGCCTGCATCAGGCGCACGCGCTCGGGCCAGCCGGGCAGCTTGGTCTCGACGTGTTCCAGCAGCTCGTCGGCGTAGTCGGTGATGCGGGCGTAGTACATCGGGATTTCGCGCTTTTCGATCACCGCACCCGAGCGCCAGCCGCGGCCGTCGATGACCTGCTCGTTGGCCAGCACGGTCTGGTCGATCGGGTCCCAGTTCACGGTGCCGGTCTTCTTGTAGATGATGCCCTTCTCCAGCATCTTCAGGAACATCCACTGGTTCCACTTGTAATACTCGGGACGGCAGGCGGTCATCTCGCGCGACCAGTCGATGGCCAGGCCCATGGACTGCATCTGCGACTTCATGTAGTCGATATTGGAATAGGTCCACTGCGCCGGTGGCACGCCATTGGCCATGGCGGCGTTCTCGGCGGGCATGCCGAAGGCGTCCCATCCCATTGGCATCAGGACGTTGTAGCCATTCATGCGCAGGTAGCGATACATCACATCGTTGATGGTGTAGTTGCGCACGTGGCCCATGTGCAGCTTGCCGGAGGGGTAGGGCAGCATCGAGCAGGCGTAGAACTTCTTCTTGTCGCGGCCTTGCTTGTCACGGGCGTTTTCGACGGTCTTGTAGGCGTCGATGGCGTTCCAGTGCTGCTGCGCGGATTGTTCGACTTCGGCTGGGCTGTATTTATCTTGCATGACGGGCTGATACGGATGGGATTCGGTTGGGAAGGGAATGCGATTCGAAACCCTGCATTATACCGGCTCGCCACCCCGTCGACGCAGTCTGCGCCCGTCAGGCCCGGGGCAGGCCTGGATGGGGGTTTTCCGACGGGAAACAAAAAAAGCCCGCCCCCCTGGAAAAAGCCGGAGGCGGGCAAAGATCCCTGTGCCAGAGCAGGGCGGCATCAGGGACCGCAGCTACGTGCATCCGGCCGGTCAGGGGGGACGGATCGGCTGGATTCGCGCGGCTGTAGGCGGTGTTGTTGATCGAGCAGACGTATGAAACCATCTTCACGTCGGGCGATGTCGATTCTCGAATTTGTTCTCATCAAATATCGAAAAATTGCGAAAAAGCTATTTTTTTACGATAGAACCGATGAATTTGGCGCCCCTGGTTGGGGGGCAGCCCCCGGGCGTCCCGGCCCCCCGGCCGCCTGCGGCATACCGCATGCCGGTCGCGCATGGTCATGAGGTCGTAACAATCGGACGGCATCATGAAATCGTTTTCATTTGCCCCTGGTGCCGCCGTGCGTCCCTCCATCAAACAAGTTGCCCATCTGGCCGGTGTGTCCATCGCCACGGTGTCCCGCCTGCTCAACAAGCCTGGTTCGGTGAGCGCGGAAACGGCCGAGAAGATCCATCGCAGCATCGCCGAACTGGGTTTTCGGCCCAATTTCACCGGTCGCAATCTGCGGGCCGGCAATTCGCGCACCGTGGGGGTGGTGGTGCCGACGCTGTCCAACACCGTCTTCGCCCAGTGCCTGCAGGGCATCGAACTGGCGGCGCGCGCGCTGGATTACTCGGTGATGTTTACCACCACCGAATACCTGCCGGAGGAAGAATCGGCGGCCGTCGAGCTGTTGCTGGGGCATCGGGTGGACGGGGTGATCCTGACGGTGGCCGATGCCGGCTCCAATGCCACGCTGGACCTGCTGGAACGTGAACGCATCCCTTTCGTCCTCACCTATAACCAGCTGGCCACATCCGGCCCGACCACCCATCGCGCCTCGGTCTCGGTGGATAACCGGGCTGCCGCCTGTGATGCGGTGGCCCACCTGATCGGGCTGGGTCATCGGCGCATCCAGATGCTGTCGGGGCGCTTCAATGCGTCCGACCGTGCCATGCAGCGCTATTACGGCTATCTCGATGCGATGCAGGCGGCCGGCCTGGCGCCGCTGCCGGCCATCGAAGTGGAGCGCCATACCCTCACCGCCGCCACCGACTACCAGCAGATGATGGCCGACCCGCTGCAGCGCCCCACCGCATTGTTCTGCTCCAACGACCTGCTGGCGCTGAGCGCCATGCGCGACCTGCGCGCACTGGGTCTGCAGGTGCCGGGCGATATCTCGGTGATGGGCTTCGACGGCATCCCGGTCGGCGCCCTGATGGCTCCAGTGCTGGCCAGCGTGGTGCAGCCTTCCGAGCGCATCGGTGATGTCGCCCTGCGCACGCTGGTGGAAGCCATCGAGCGTGCCGTGCCGGCGGCTGCCGAGGGCCCGTCATTGCAGTCCCCGCAGTCCCCGCAGTCTGCCCAGCCGGCGCTGCGTCACATCCTGCCGCATGTACTGCGCGAGGGCGGGTCGGTGGCGCCGCCACCGGCTGCGCATTCACCGTCCTGAATTTTGTCGTGCTTTCGTTGTTCAACCTCTAGGAAAGGATCTGACATGTTCCTGAAACGTGTTATTCAAACCGCCGCCGGCGCACTGCTGCTGTCGGCTTCCGTCGCTGCTTCTGCCCAGACCGCGATCTGCTACAACTGTCCGCCGGAGTGGGCCGACTGGGCTGCCCAGATCAAGGCGATCAAGGACAAGACCGGCATCACCGTCCCGCCCGACAACAAGAACAGCGGCCAGGCCCTGGCCCAGCTGACGGCCGAAAAGGGCAGTCCGGTGGCCGACTTCACCTACCTGGGTGTGTCCTTCGGCATCGAAGCCAGGAACAAGGATCTGGTGGCCCCCTACAAGCCGGCCAACTGGAACGACATTCCCAATGGCCTGAAGGACCCGGACGGTTACTGGTTCACCATCCACTCCGGCACCATGGGCATCATGGTCAACATCGATGCGCTCAAGGGCAAGCCGGTCCCCAAGTCCTGGGCTGACCTGCAGAAGCCGGAATACAAGGGCCTGATCGGCTACCTGGACCCGGCCTCGGCCTTCGTCGGCTACGTCGGCGCGGTGGCGATCAACCAGGCCCTGGGTGGCACGCTGGACGACTTTTCGCCCGCCATCGGCTACTTCAAGAACCTGCAGAAGAACCAGCCCATCGTGCCCAAGCAGACCTCCTATGCGCGCCTGATCTCGGGTGAGATTCCCATCCTGCTGGGCTATGACTTCGACGCCTATCGCGCCAAGTACAAGGACCACGCCAACGTCGCCTTCGTGATCCCCACCGAAGGCACCGTGACCGTGCCCTACGTGGTGTCGCTGGTGAAGAATGCGCCGCACCAGGCCGAGGCCAAGAAGGTGCTGGACTTCCTGTTGTCGGATCAGGGGCAGGCCATCTGGGCCAACGCCTATCTGCGTCCGGTGCGTGCTGCGGCCATGTCCAAGGAAGCCGAATCGCGCTTCCTGCCGGCGGCCGAATATGCCCGCGCCAAGTCGGTCGACTACGGCAAGATGGCCGAAGCACAGCGCAAGTTCGGCGAGCGTTACCTGGCTGAAGTGCGATAAATGCGGGACGCAGGAGCAAGCATGAAAAACGCCATCCCCGCTACGCCAGGTGCGCCGGGCGTGCTCAAGCCCGAGCGCAAACCGGGCGCCGGTGTGCGCAGCGCCGGCAACGGCGTGTGGCTGTGGTTTGCCGCACCGGGCCTGACCCTGTTCTGCGCCTTCTGGCTGTTGCCGATGGCGCGCCTGGTCGCAGTCGGCGCATCCGGCCCGGACGGTGCCATGGCCTATCTGTCGGTGCTGACCAATCGCCATTACTTCGCCAGCCTCTTGTCCACGCTGGCGCTGTCGGCGGTGGTGACCCTGGCCACGCTGGCGATCTCGGTGATGGTGGGCTTGTTCCTGCAACGCAACCGCTTTGCCGGCCAGTCGGTATTGCTGGCCATGCTGACCTTCCCGCTGGCGTTTCCCGGCGTGGTGGTCGGCTTCATGGTGATCATGCTGGCCGGGCGCCAAGGCCTGATCGGCAGCTTCACCAACTGGCTGTTCGGTGAATCGCTGGTGTTTGCGTACTCGCTGGCGGGGCTGTTCCTGGGCTACCTGTACTTCTCCATTCCGCGGGTGATCCTGACGGTGGTGGCGGCGGCCGAGAAACTCGATCCCTCGCTGGAAGAGGCGGCCCGTTCGCTGGGCGCGAGACCCTGGCAGGTGTTGCTGCATGTGGTGCTGCCGGCGTTGCTGCCGGCCCTGATCTCGTCGGGGGCGATCTGCTTTGCCACCAGCGTCGGTGCCTTCGGTACGGCCTTTACCCTGGCCGCCAATATCGATGTGCTGCCCATGACCATCTACAACGAATTTACCGGCTACGCCAACTTCGCCACGGCGGCCTCGCTGTCCATCGTGCTGGGCCTGATCACCTGGGCCATGCTGGCCCTGGCGCGCTCGCTCACCGGCAGCGGCGTGGCGGCAGCGGCGTAAGGCGCGCAAGGAACGATGATGCAGAACCGATTGCGTTTTTACGTACAACTGGCCTTTACGCTGCTGGTGTGCGCTTTCCTGGTGGTGCCGGTGGTGCTGTCGATGCTGGCCGGCGTCACCGAGAATTTCTTCGTGGGCCTGTCCAGCGGACTCACGCTGCGCTGGGTGGCCCAGGTGTGGGAGATGTACCAGCCCACCATCTGGCGCTCGCTGTTCATTGCGCTGGCCTGCCTGGCGGTGACGCTGGTGGCCGGGGTACCGCTTGCCTATATGCTGGCGCGCTATCGCGGCGGGCATAGCCGCCTGGCACGGGTGATCGAGGAATTGCTGATGATGCCGGTGGCGGTGCCGGGCCTGGCCACTGCGCTGGCGCTGATCATGGCCTATGGGCAGTATCGCCAGTTTCGCGCCAGCATTCTCTTCATCCTGGTGGGGCATGTGCTCTTCACGCTGCCCTTCATGGTGCGCCCGGTGCTGGCGGTGATGCAGTCCTCGCAACTGGCGCAGCTGGAAGAAGCCGCTGCCAGCCTGGGCGCGGGGCGCCTGCGTCGCTTCTTCGGCATCGTGATCCCCAATGCGGCCTCCGGCATCCTGGCCGGCGCGCTGATGGTGGTGACCCTGTCGATCGGCGAATTCAATATCACCTGGATGTTGCACACGCCGCTGACCCAGACCCTGCCGGTGGGCCTGGCCGATGCCTATGCATCGATGCGGCTGGAGGTGGGATCGGCCTATACGCTGATCTTCTTTTTCATGATCATTCCGCTCCTGATCGGCATGCAGTGGGCGACCCAGGCAACACGCAAGAAAGTCAGTCTATGAAGTCCAAGAAAGAAGCCGTTTCCATTCGCCTACATCAGTGTGCCAAGTCCTTCGCCAACGGTACGCGGGCACTGCAGCCGCTGGACCTGGAAATCCATCCCGGTGAAACCCTGGTGTTGCTGGGCCCGTCGGGCTGCGGCAAGACCACCACGCTGCGCATGATTGCCGGTCTGGAGTTCCCCGACGAGGGCGGTCGTGTGCTCTTCGGCGAGGATGACGTGACCGCGCTGCCGATCGAAAAGCGCGGCGTGGGGATGGTATTCCAGAACTATGCGCTGTTCCCCAACATGAGCGTGGGCGAGAACATCGCCTACGGCATGAAGATCCGCAAGATTCCGGCCGGCGAGCGCGCCGAGCGCGTGGAAAAGCTGCTGGAGATGGTGCATCTGCAGGGGCTGTCGCATCGTCGCGTGGACCAGCTTTCCGGTGGCCAGAAGCAGCGTGTGGCGCTGGCCCGGGCGCTGGCAATGGAGCCCCGCGTGCTGCTGCTGGATGAACCGCTGACAGCGCTCGACGCCAAGTTGCGCGAAGCGGTGCGCAGTGACCTGAACAAGCTCTTGCGCAGCCTCGGCATCACCGCCATCTACGTCACCCACGACCAGGGTGAGGCGATGGCGCTGGGCGACCGCATCGTGGTGATGGAGCGCGGCAAGATATCGCAGATCGGCACGCCCCAGGAGATCTACTATCATCCTGCCAATGACTTCGTGGCCGATTTCATCGGTGCGATGAATCGCGTGCAAGGTATCGTTTCCGGAGATAGGTTGTTGCTGCCCAATGGCAGCCTGCCGCTGCCCGATGCCGGCAATCCGATGAATGCGACGCAACAGGGCCAGCCGGCATGGGCCATGTTCCGTCCCGAGGATGTGCAGGTGGTCGATATCACCGAAGCCGATGCGCAATGCCTGCGTGGCAAGCTGATCAATACCTTTTTCCTGGGCGACCGCACCCGCTTTGAAATCGAGATCGGGGCGGAGCGCCCGGTCATCGCCGAGACCAGCCGCCGTGGCTGGTGGGAAGCTGGGCAGCAGATCGCGCTGCGGGTGCCGGCCGAGGCCCTGGTGAAGATGGCGCCCGCCGCCGTGAAGGAGAACGCATGATACTGGGACAGATTTCCGACCTGCACATCAAGACCGATGGCAAGAAGTCGTACCGGGTGGTGGATACCGCCGAGAGCCTGCGCCGTTGCGTGGCGCAGGTCAACGGCCTGAAGCAGCGCCCGGATGTGCTGGTTATCACAGGCGATCTGGTGGACTTCGGCAAGCCGTCCGAATATGCCTGCCTGCGCGAGCTGCTGGCGCCGCTGACGATGCCCTACTACCTGCTGCCGGGCAACCACGACGAGCGCAATGCGCTGCGCGCGGCCTTTCCCGAGCATGCCTACCTGCAGCAGGGCGGTGAACGCATCGAGTATGTGGTCGAGGATTATCCGGTGCGCATTGTGGCTCTCGATACGGTGATCCCGCGTGCCAGCGGTGGCGAGTTGTCGGTGCAGAGCATGCAGTGGCTCGATGAGGTGCTGGCGCAGCAGCCGGAGCGGCCCACCGTGATCGCCATGCACCACCCGCCGTTTACGACCGGCATCGGACACATGGATGACATGGGGCTGGTCAATCCGCAGGTGCTGGAAGCAGTGGTGAAGAAGCACCCGCAGGTGGAGCGCATCCTGTGCGGTCACCTGCATCGCTCCATCCAGCGGCGTTTTGCCGGCACGGTGGCCACGACCTGTCCGGGGGTGTCACATCAGGTGCAACTGGACCTGGATCCGCAGGCGCCATCCTGTTTCGTGATGGAGCCGCCGGGCTACCAGTTGCATTGGTGGGATGCGCAGGCGCGCAGCCTGGTGAGCCATACGGCATTCACCGGCGAGTTCGATGGTCCGTATCCGTTCTATGACGGCGATGAACTGATCGATTGAAGTCGATTGAATGTGATTGAAGGGGCCGGATGGATTGATCTGCAATAGAGATCAATTCATCCGGCCGCAGCGATACGAAAGATAAGTCAACTGCGCCGATCTACTTCCAGATCAGCTCGATCACCGGCGCTTCGCCGTAATCCTCGCAGCGGTCATTGATGGCCGTGCAGCAGAATTCCACATCCTCGACCAGGTCCGGCAGGCGCTGATGCAACTCGGCGCTGTGGCTGATCTTGATGACCAGCACTTCCTTGGGCTTGAGCTTGAACTTGCACATGCCTTCGTCATCGCGCAGGTAGGACAGGCAATCCACCCAGGCATCCATGTTGCGGCCATAGAAATCGGGAAAGCCGAAGGCTTGCGCACTCTCGGTGTGGAAGCTCTCCCAGTCGGTGATGCGGTCGCCCGCCAGTGTTACGGTGGCCATGTGCTATCTCTTTCAGTTGGCTTTGGCTTGCGTCTTGCTGCCGGCCTTGGGGTCGGTGACGAAGCCCAGCTTGGTCAGGCCGGCAGACTGCGCGGCCGACATCACCTCGGCGATGGTCTGGTAGCGGGTCGACTTGTCGGCGCGCAGCTGCAGCTCGGGCTGTGGCTTCTTGCCGGCGGCATCGGCCAGGCGACTGTCCATTTCCTCTTCGCTGACCGGCTGGTCGTTCCAGTACAGCTTGCCGGCGGCGTCGATGCCGAGGGTGATGGTCTCCGGTTTTTCAGGGGCCGGCGCCGATTGCGCGGTGGGCAGGTCCAGCTTGAGGGCGTGGGTGAACATGGGCGCGGTGATGATGAAGATCACCAGCAGTACCAGCATCACGTCCACCATCGGGGTGACGTTGATGTCGGCCATCGGGGCCGAGTTCTGGTTGTCGTTGAATCCGCCGAAACTCATGATGGGCTCCCGGGTGTCATGGCTTGCGCATGCCGCCGACGCGTTCGCCGGTGGTGAGATAGGCGTGCAGGTCGTGGGCGAAGCCGTCGAGTTCGGCCAGCACCACGCGGTTGATGCGGGTGAAGGCGTTGTAGGCCAGCACCGCCGGAATCGCCACCAGCAGGCCCAGCGCAGTCATGATCAGGGCCTCGCCGACGGGGCCGGCGACCTTGTCGATCTGTACCGTACCGCTGGCCGAGACCGCCACCAGCGCGTGATAGATGCCCCAGACGGTGCCGAACAGGCCGACGAAGGGCGCGGTGGAGCCGACCGACGCCAGCAGGGTCAGGCCGCGTTCCAGCCGGGCCGAGACGCGGTTGATTTCGCGCCGCAGGGTGCGGGTGATCAGTTCGCCGGGGTCGGTTGCGGCGTTCAGCGAGGGCGTGCCTTGCTGGCGGGTGCCGATGTCGGCGGCTTCGGCGGCGCGCTCGGCCATGGGGCTGTAGATCTGCTCGCTGTCGAGGCGCTGCATGGCACCGGTGGCGTCGGCCAGGGTGGGGGCCTGCCAGAACTGTTCCAGCGCGTTGCTACCCCGGCGGATACGCCAGGCGGCCCAGGCCTTGGAGAGGATGTAGTACCAGCTGGCGATCGACATGATCAGCAGCAGATAGGCGACGGAGTGGGAAACGGCATCGCCTTGCGCCCAGTAGTGGGCAAATCCAACGTTCGGTTCCATATTGCGTTCTTTCGGGATAGCGCCGCGCCAGCGCGGCAATGGGTCAATCGGAAGCAATCAAGGGGGGCTGTCGCTTTGAGCGGCCTGCCCCAAAAAAATTCGCTGCCGGACCTGGTGGGGCGCGGCAGCGTCGGGCATTTCCTGTGGTTTCGGGCCAGGCTTACTTGAAGCCCAGCACGTCCTGCATGTCGTACAGACCGCTCTCCTTGCCGGCCAGGAAGCGCGCGGCACGCAGGCTGCCCATGGCGTACGAGACGCGGCTGGACGACTTGTGCGAAATCTCGATACGTTCGCCGATGCCGGCGAACAGCACGGTGTGGTCGCCGATGATGTCGCCGCCGCGCACGGTGGCAAAACCGATGGAGGACGGATCGCGCTCGCCGGTGACGCCTTCGCGGGCATAGACGGCCACGTCGTCGAGATTCTTGCCCAGCGCGTCGGCGATGACTTCACCCATCTTCAGGGCGGTGCCGGAGGGGGCGTCGACCTTGTGGCGATGGTGCGCTTCGATGATCTCGATGTCGTAGCCGTGCGAGAAGTTCTTGGCGGCCAGTTCCAGCAGCTTCAGGGTCACGTTGACGCCCACGCTCATGTTGGGGGCGGCCATGACAGCGGTCTTCCTGGCGAATTCGGCGATGGCGGCCTTGCCTTCGGCTTCGAAGCCGGTGGTGCCGATGACGACCTTCACGCCATGCGCAGCGCAGAACTCCAGGTGCTTCAGCGTGCCTTCAGGACGGGTGAAATCGATCAGCACGTCGGCACCGGCCAGGCCACGGGCCAGGTCGGATTCGATGAGCACGCCGGTGGTCTTGCCCAGGAACAGGCCGGCATCGGTGCCGATGGCCGGTGCGCTGGGAGTGTCAAGGGCGCCGGAGAGCTTGAGGTCGTCGGCGTTGA
The DNA here is from genome assembly GCF_001994935.1 of Herbaspirillum sp. VT-16-41. Lineage (NCBI taxonomy): Bacteria > Pseudomonadati > Pseudomonadota > Betaproteobacteria > Burkholderiales > Oxalobacteraceae > Herbaspirillum > Herbaspirillum sp. VT-16-41. The sequence goes on along the minus strand of NZ_MUXB01000120.1, from coordinate 245,232 downwards.
GGATGGCTTCGATCAGCATGCGGCCCATGCGCCCGGAGGCGCCGGCGACTGCGATATTCAATACTGTCATGGGAAACTCGGAATGACGGATGACGGGAGACGGGTATTGCTTACTTGCCAGTGGCCGAGGAGGGCGCCACGGGAGAGGCCGGCTTGACTTCGCTGTCGGCCTTGTCCTTGTCGGCGCCGAAACTGGCCTTGGCGCCGACCTTGGAGTCGGTGATCAGGGTCAGGTATTCGCTCTCGGTGGGCAGGTTCTCGCCGCCTTCGACGTGATCCAGCAGGTCATCCTTGAAGAAGACCGAGACCCGGCTGGTCATGATCTCGCCATTGCCCTTGGCCAGGCGGAAATCGTAATCCCAGCGATTGGCGTGGAACATGTCGGTCAGCAGCGGGGTGCCCAGCACGAAGCGCACCTGGTCGCGGGTCAGGCCGGGGCGCAACTGCGCCACCATTTCCTTGGAGACGAAATTGCCTTGCTGGATGTCGATGCGGTAGGGCTTGAGGAAGCCGAACAGGCTGTTGCTCTTGCCGGTTACCTTCACGCCCGAGGTGTCGGTCGGGGCCGCCTGCTCGGGCGACTTGGTCGAGGAACAGCCCGCCAGCAGGGCCAGGACCGCGACGACGCCGATTGCGGCGGTTTGATGACGGGACTTCATTCGGGAAAGCATGCGCATAAAGTTTTCAACCGGGTTGAGCCATGAGCCTAAAGCGCTATATGATAAGCTAGAACTTACTTCTTAAATAGGCATGAGTGCGTTCCGGACGCAAAAGGCTGCCCCACCAGCCCGGCCGGAGCGGTCCCCAGGCCCTCCCAGCGGACCAGCGCGCCTGTTTGAGACCAGTAAAAACCGGGAACCCACTCTACCATGCCGAACAATCCATCCGAACTGAAGGCCAGCGGCCTGAAGGCCACCCTGCCACGCCTGAAGATCCTGGAAATCTTCCAGAACACCTCCGTGCGCCACCTTAGCGCCGAAGACGTCTACAAACAGTTGCTCTCCGACAATCTGGACGTGGGCCTGGCCACCGTCTACCGCGTGCTGACGCAGTTCGAGCAGGCAGGCCTGCTCCAGCGCAACCACTTCGAGACCGGCAAGGCGGTCTTCGAACTGAACGAAGGTTCGCACCATGACCACCTGGTCTGCCTGGACTGCGGCAAGGTCGAGGAATTCTTCGATGCCGAGATCGAGAAGCGCCAGATCAAGATCGCCCAGGAACACGGTTTCGAAATCGCCGACCACGCCCTGGCGTTGTACGGACATTGCAAGAACTGCAAGAAGCTGAAGAAATAAACCAGGGGCCTTGCTTGCGGATATTTACGCAGGCAATCCTTTGCAAAGAAAATGAAAAAGCCACGTGATGTCCCACGTGGCTTTTTTCGTTGGCTCCGCCGGCGGAAGCCGTATCCGTCTTCAGTGCTGGCTCAGCGCGCTGGAGAGCAGCTTGGCGGTGATGTCGACGATGGGGATGACCCGTTCGTAGGCCATGCGGGTGGGGCCGATCACGCCCAGGGTACCGACGATGCGCCCGTTGACTTCGTAGGGGGCGGTGACGATGCTCATGTCGTCCATCGGTACCAGTTGCGATTCGCCGCCGATGAAGATCTGCACGCCGGTGGCCTTGCTGGACACATCCAGCAACTGCAGCAGGCCGGTCTTCTGCTCGAACATGTCGAACAGGCGGCGCAGGGAATTCATGTTGGAGGACAGGTCGCTCACCGACAGCAGGTTACGCTCGCCGGAGATGACCACGTTGTTGTCGGCCTCCTCGCTCATGGCGTCGCTGCCGGCTTCCACGGCGGCCTGCATGAGCACGGTCATGTCGTCGCGCAACTGGCGCAGCTCGCCCTGCAGGCGCAGCCGCACCTGGTCGAAGGACTGGCCGGCGTAATGCTGGTTGATGTAGTTGGCGGCCTGGACCAGCTGGCTGGGGGTGTAATCGACCTCGGTGAGCAGCATGCGGTTCTGCACATCGCCACCCTGATCTACGATCACCAGCAGGATGCGCTTTTCCGACAGCCGCAGGAATTCGATCTGCTGGAACGCCGATTCACGCTTGGGCGTCATCACGACGCCGGCAAACTGCGACAGCGACGACAGCACCTGGGCGGCGTTGGTGATGATCTTCTGCGGCGAGGTGTTGTGCTGCAGGCGAGCCTGCAGGCGGCCTTCCAGCGCGCTTTCGTCGATCGCCTCGACTGTCAGGAGGGTATCGACGAACATGCGGTAGCCGCGCGGGGTCGGCACCCGTCCGGCCGAGGTGTGCGGGCTGGCGACGAAGCCCATCTCTTCCAGGTCGGCCATGATGTTGCGGATGGTCGCTGGTGACAGTTCCAGGCCGGACAGTTTCGACAGGGCGCGCGAGCCCACCGGCTGGCCGTCGGCGATGTACCGTTCGACCAGTGCCTTCAGGAGTGTGCGGGCGCGGTTATCGAGTTGCATGGTGCATATTCTAGCGGCTTATGATGCAAAGAGTGACAGCTACGTGAGGGCGGATGTGAATTGGCGCCAGCCGACACTTCAGGCCTGAGCCGCCAGCCAGTCGTGCAGCTCGTGCAGATCGCGACAGATGGCATCGGGGCTGATGCCATCGGGCAGCGTTCGCGCAAAGCGGTTCATCCACACCGCGCGCAGGCCGGCCTGTTGCGCACCCTGCACATCCAGCAGGGGATCGTCGCCGACATAGACCGTGGCGCCCGGCGCCACCTGCAGCGCTTCGCAGGCGGCGTGGAAGATCGCCGGATCGGGCTTGGCGCGACCAAAGCGGTGGGCTGCGATGGAGACGACGAAGTGCCCGGCCAGGCCGATGCGTTCGAGGTCGGCGAAGCCATTGGAGACCGAGCCCAGCGTCAGTTTGTCTTTCAGGCGCAGCAGTGCCGGTTCCACATCGTCGAACAGCGCGACCGTGCTGCGTGCTTCGGAGAACAGGGCCATGGCGGGATCGACCAGGGCCAGGTCCACGTCATGTTCGCGGAAGACCTCGGTCAAGGCGGTATGGCGCAACCTCCAGAGGTCGATGCGGTAGACCGGATCGGTCTGCATCAGGGCCATGCGGCGTTCGCGCAGGCTGGCCACGGTATGCGCGGCAGCCACGGTCGGTGCGTGCTGGCGCAGCCAGTCGTAGAGCAGGCCTTCGGCGCGCACCAGCACCGGTTCGATGGCCCAGAGGGTGTCGTCGAGGTCGAACAGGACCGCTTCGATGGGCGGGGGAGGCAGGGGGGAAGCGCTTGGTTTCATTACAATGTCATCTCAAATTATGGTCTAATCCGCAGCATGTGGCCCATCAAATTACCCGTTCAGGCAGCCGTACCCAAAACCGTCGCCATCGTCGGCAAGTACCAGGCCGTCGGCATCGCGCAGATATTGTCGGACATCGCCGTGTTCCTGGAGTCGCACGGCCACACCGTGGTCTTCGAGACCGAAACCGCCGAGAACATCGCCCTGCAAGGCTATGACAGCATGACTCCCGAGCAGATCGGTCATCACGCGGACGTGGCCATCGTGGTCGGCGGCGACGGTACCATGCTGGGCATCGCGCGCCAGCTGGCACCGTACAACGTACCGCTGATCGGCATCAACCAGGGACGCCTGGGCTTCATCACCGACATCGCGCAAGACCGCATGATACCGGCTCTGGCCGAAATGCTGGACGGCAATGTCGAAGCCGAGTCGCGCTCGCTGCTGGAAGCGCGGGTCTATCGCGAGGGCGGCGAGATCTTCCGCGCCCTGGCCCTGAACGATGTGGTGGTGGCGCGGGGTTCCACCTCCGGCATGGTCGAGCTGCGGGTCGAGGTCGATGGCCGCTTCATGTACAACCAGCGCTCCGACGGCCTGATCGTGGCCACCCCGACCGGCTCCACCGCCTATGCGCTCTCGGCCGGCGGACCCATCCTGCACCCCAGCCTGCATGGCATCGTGATGGTGCCGATCTCCCCGCATTCGCTGTCCAATCGTCCGATCACGCTGTCGGATTCCTGCGAGATCGTGATCCAGGTGGTTTCCGGGCGCGAGGTCAGCGCCAACTTCGACATGCAGTCGCTCACCAGCGTGCTGCATGGCGACCGCATCGTGATCCGCCGTTCGGCGCACAAGATCACCTTCCTGCATCCCCAGGGCTGGAGCTATTTCGACACCCTGCGCGAGAAGCTGCACTGGAATGAATACCCCTCGATAGAAGGCCGATTACAATAAGCGCGGCCGGCGCATGCCGGCTTGCGCCATTCTTCAGGCCTGTCCGTCCAACCCGCTGCGAGACCACCATGCTGCGTACCTTAACGATCCGCGACTTCGTGATTGTCGATGCCATCGAGCTCGAATTTGCGCGCGGATTTTCCGTCTTCACCGGCGAAACCGGCGCCGGCAAATCCATCCTGATCGATGCCCTGGCGCTGGCCCTGGGCGGTCGCGGCGATCCCAGCGTGGTGCGCGAGGGCGCGGCCAAGGCCGACGTCAGCGCCGATTTCACCGCTACGCCCGAGGTCCAGGCCTGGCTGGAAGAGCATGAGTTCGCCGACGAACATGGCGGCGTGCTGCTGCGTCGGGTGATCGACAATGCCGGTCGCAGCAAGGCCTACATCAATGGCAGCGCGGCCACCGCCGGGCAATTGCGTGAGGTCGGCGAGATGCTGGTCGACATCCACGGCCAGCATGCGCACCAGTCGCTGATGAAGGCCGATGCCCAGCGCCAGCTGCTGGATAGCCAGGCCGGCCTGCTCGACCAGGCAGGTGAAGTCGCCGCCGCCTATCGCACCTGGCGCGCCCTGGCGCGCCAACGCGAGCAGTTCGAGCAGGATGCCCGCAATGTGCTGCTGGAGCGCGAGCGGCTGGAATGGCAGGTGGCGGAGCTGCAGAAACTGTCCGTCAAGCCCGGTGAATGGGCCGAGATCAGCACCGAGCATAGCCGCCTCTCGCATGCGGCAGCGCTGATCGGCGGTGCGCAGGAAGCGCTGGGCGTGATCTCCGAATCGGAGTCGCCGATCCTCTCGCAACTGTCCTCGATCACGCAGAAGCTGGGCAAGCTGGTGGATGTCGATACCGCCCTCAAGCCCGTGCTTGACGCCCTGGAGCCGGCCCAGATCCAGCTGCAGGAAGCCGTGTATGCGCTCAATGATTACCTGGGGCGGGTGGAACTCGATCCGGCGCGTCTGCAGGAAGTGGAAGAGCGCCTGGAAGCGATTCATTCAAGCGCCCGCAAATTCCATGTGCAGCCCGATGAACTGCCCGAGGAATATCGCAAGCTGTCCGAACAATTGAAGCAGCTGGCCGACGCCAGCGACCTCGACGCCCTGCGAGCCCAGGAAGACAAGCTGCAGGCCGCCTACCTGTCTCAGGCGCAGAAATTGTCCAAGGCCCGGGCCAAGGCGGCAACTGCACTGGGTGAGGCCGTCACGGCAGCCATGCAGGACCTGTCTATGGCCGGCGGTCGTTTCGAGATTGCGCTCAACGTCGGCGAGCCCGCCGCGTACGGCCTGGAACAGGTGGAGTTTCTGGTCGCCGGTCATGCCGGGGTGGCACCGCGTGCGCTGGCGAAGGTGGCTTCGGGCGGTGAGCTGGCGCGTATTTCGCTGGCCATCTCGGTGATCGCTTCGGCGGCTACGACCGTGCCGACCCTGATCTTCGACGAAGTCGACAGCGGCATCGGCGGCGCCGTGGCCGAAGTGGTGGGACGCTTGCTCAAGCGCCTGGGGCAGGAACGCCAGGTACTGTGCGTGACCCACCTGCCGCAGGTCGCCAGCCAGGCCAACCAGCATTACCAGGTCAAGAAACGCAGCGAGGGTGGCAAGACCCTGTCCGACATCGACGGTCTGGATGCCAAGGCCCGTGTCGAGGAAATCGCCCGCATGCTGGGTGGCCTGGAAATCACCGCCACCACGCGCAAGCACGCACGCGAACTGCTGGCCTCCTGATCCCAGATCCCTGATCGTCCACGATCACAACAAGAACATCCAATCAAGCGACCATGGCCTTCCGCAAAGAACTTCCCTACACCCACGGCAGTCCGGCCTCCACTGCGGTGGTGCTGGTCAACCTGGGCACGCCCGATGCTCCCGATGCCCCCTCACTGCGCCGCTACCTCAGGCAGTTCCTGTCGGACCCGCGGGTGGTGGAAATCCCGCGGGCGGTCTGGTGGTTCATCCTCAATGGCATCATCCTGCCGTTCCGTTCTTCCAAATCGGCCGCCAAGTACGCCAGCATCTGGACCGAGGAGGGCTCGCCGCTGCGCGTGCATACGCAGCGCCAGGCGGCCGCACTGGGCGTGCAGCTGGCTGCGCGCGGCCATCATCAATTGCAGGTGACGTATGCGATGCGCTACGGCACGCCTTCGCTGCCGCAGGTGCTGGACCAGCTGAAGGAACAGGGCTGCACCCGCATCCTGGTACTGCCGGCCTATCCGCAATATTCCGGCACCACGACGGCCTCCATCTTCGATGCCGTGTTCGAGCACTACCGCCAGGTGCGCAACATCCCCGAGCTGCGCCTGATCCGCAATTATCATGACCAGGACGGCTACATCCAGGCCCTGCGCCAGTCGGTGCTGGATCATTGGGAGCTCAATGGGCGCCCCGACAAGCTGGTCATGAGTTTCCACGGTGTTCCCAAGCGCACGCTGCTGCTGGGCGATCCCTATCATTGCGAGTGCTACAAGACGGCGCGCCTGCTGGCGCAGTCGCTGGGTTTGTCCGAAGGAGAATATCTGGTCACCTTCCAGTCGCGCTTTGGCAAGGCGGAATGGCTACAACCCTATACCGCCCCGACCCTGCAGGAACTGGGGCGCCAGGGCGTGCGCCGGGTCGATGTTATGTGCCCCGGTTTCACCAGTGACTGCCTGGAAACGCTGGAAGAAATCGCCATGGAGGTCAAGCATGACTTCCTGCAGGCTGGTGGCAAGGAGTTTCACTTTATTCCATGTCTGAATGAAGCCCCAGCCTGGATCGGCGGCATGGTGGAGATCGTCGAGCAGCACCTGGCCGGCTGGCCCACCATGAGCAACGGGGCGGCCCGCGACGAGGCCGCCCGGCAAGCGCTCATTTCCGCCGAACGCGCCAAGGCCCTGGGTGCCACCCAGTAATGCATTGTCATGGGGCAACAACAAGTTGCCCGGAATCGACGGAATGCCGCGTGCAGCCTGCTAGAATACGGACGGGATGCATCGTTGTTGTTTATTGTGCAACTCTTTGCCGCGCGATGGCTTGCTCTATAGAAGAACAAAGCAGCCGTTCCGCAGGTCGCCACGGCTTGCCAGCGGTTGCGACGGCAGAAGCAGGATGTCAGCCCAGAGGCAGTCTCAGAGCGTGAATTCGCCGACCAGATGGGTATAGCTGATCCAGGCGGTGGCCAAGAGGCTGTAGGCGGCGATGAGGATGGTGGCCGCTATCAGTGGCGGTTTCATGATGTCACCTTGTTGATACGATAAGTCCGAGGGCAGCCCGCTATTGGGCTAAATTCATATTAGGCCGGCATCGAGTGAACGTGAAGGCCGGCCTGGTAAACACTGTCCAAAGCGCTGTCCAACGTTCGGGATTTCACGCGGTAACGGCAGAATCAGGCAAAAAACCACTCAAAAAAGGCTAAATAGCCCTTGAAAATGCAGGGATATGCCTTACTTGAGCCGCATCTTGCGCCGGCGATACTGCACGCAATTTGCCGGATGCACGTCACCAATCGATTCGTTGGAGGTAATTCAGGAATGCAAGACATGGAAAAACAGGAAGCCCAAACCGCCCAGCAAGATCCCCAGTCGCAGGATGCCGCCGCTGCCGCCAATGCCACCGAGCAGGCTGCTCCGGCCGAGCCCACCCTGGAAGACAAGCTGGCCGCCGCAGAAGCCCGTGCTGCCGAGATGCAGGACGCCTTCCTGCGCGCCCGTGCCGAAGGCGAGAACATCCGCCGCCGCGCTCAGGAAGACATCGCCAAGGCCCACAAGTTCGCCATCGAAGGTTTTGCCGAATCCCTGCTGGCCGTCAAGGACAGCCTGGAAATGGCCCTGAAGATCGAAAACGCCTCGCTGGAATCCCTGAAGGAAGGCGTGGACATGACCTTGAAGCAACTGACCTCGGCCTTCGACAAGAACAAGCTGCAGGAAGTCAGCCCGCAAACCGGCGACAAGCTGGACCCGATGAAGCACCAGGCCGTCTCGGCCGTGCCGGCCGAGCAGGAAGCCAACACCGTCGTGGCCGTGCTGCAAAAAGGCTATATGATTTCCGACCGTCTGTTGCGCCCCGCGCTGGTGACGGTGGCCCAGGGAAAGTAAGCGGACCGGCGTCGAAGGGGGAACAGCGCCAAAGGCATCATTTTTGCTTGTTCCGGTGGTTTCGACGCTTGAAAGTCCATCTTTTCTCCACATATTAATAACATCCAAAACTACTGTAGCCCGGCATCCAGGGCTGAAAGATCGAAGGAAAAATCATGGGAAAAATCATTGGCATTGACCTGGGCACCACCAACTCTTGCGTTTCCGTCATGGAAGGCAATCAGCCCAAGGTGATCGAAAACTCGGAAGGCGCGCGTACCACGCCCTCCATCATTGCTTACCAGGAAGACGGCGAAATCCTCGTCGGCGCACCCGCCAAGCGTCAGGCGGTGACCAACCCGCGCAATACCATCTACGCCTCCAAGCGTCTGATCGGCCGCAAGTTCACCGAGAAGGAAGTGCAGAAGGACATCAACCTGATGCCCTACGAGATCGTGGCTGCCGACAACGGCGACGCCTGGATCGGCGTGCGCGACAAGAAGCTGGCACCGCCGCAGATCTCCGCAGAAGTCCTGCGCAAGATGAAGAAGACCGCCGAAGACTACCTGGGCGAAGAAGTGACCGAAGCCGTCATCACGGTGCCGGCCTACTTCAACGACGCCCAGCGCCAGGCTACCAAGGATGCGGGTCGCATCGCCGGCCTGGATGTCAAGCGCATCATCAACGAGCCGACCGCGGCTGCGCTGGCCTTCGGCCTGGACAAGGCAGAGAAGGGCGACCGCAAGATCGCCGTGTATGACCTCGGCGGCGGCACCTTCGACGTGTCCATCATCGAAATCGCCGACGTCGATGGCGAAAAGCAGTTCGAAGTGCTCTCTACCAACGGTGATACCTTCCTGGGTGGCGAAGACTTCGACCAGCGCCTGATCGACTACATCATCGAGGAATTCAAGAAGATCAACGGTCTGGACCTGTCCAAGGACGCCATCGCCCTGCAGCGCATCAAGGCCTCGGCCGAACGCGCCAAGATCGAGCTGTCGTCCTCTCAGCAGACCGAGATCAACGAGCCCTACATCGCCATGGCCAATGGCGCGCCGGTCCACCTGAACCTGAAGATCACCCGCGCCAAGCTGGAATCCCTGGTCGAGGAACTGATCGCCAAGACCATCGAACCCTGCCGCACCGCCATCAAGGATGCCGGCGTGAAGGTCTCCGACATCGACGACGTGATCCTGGTCGGCGGCATGACCCGCATGCCCAAGGTCATCGAGAAGGTCAAGGAATTCTTCGGCAAGGACCCGCGCCGTGACGTCAACCCCGACGAAGCCGTCGCCGTGGGCGCCGCGATCCAGGGTTCGGTCCTCTCGGGTGACCGCAAGGACGTGCTGCTGCTGGACGTGACCCCGCTGTCGCTGGGTATCGAAACCATGGGCGGCGTCATGACCAAGATGATCAAGAAGAACACCACCATCCCGACCAAGTTCAGCCAGGTGTTCTCCACTGCCGACGACAACCAGCCGGCCGTGACCATCAAAGTCTATCAGGGCGAGCGTGAAATGGCCGTGGGCAACAAGGCCCTGGGTGAATTCAACCTGGAAGGCATCCCGCCTGCACCGCGCGGCACCCCGCAGATCGAAGTGACCTTCGACATCGACGCCAATGGCATCCTGCACGTGGGCGCCAAGGACAAGGCCACCGGCAAGGAAAACAAGATCACCATCAAGGCCAACTCGGGCTTGAATGAGGAAGAGATCGAAAAGATGGTGCGCGACGCCGAGGCCAACGCCGAGGAAGACAAGCGCCTGAAGGAACTGGCCGAGACCCGCAACCAGGGCGACGCGCTGGTGCACTCGACCAGGAAGGCCCTGGGCGAGTACGGCGACAAGCTCGAAGGCGGCGAGAAGGAAGTCATCGAAGCGGCCATCAAGGAGCTGGAAGTAGCCCTGAAGGGTGACGACAAGGCCTCCATCGATGCCAAGACCGCTGCCCTGTCGACCGCTGCGCAAAAGCTGGGCGAGAAGATGTACGCCGACCAGCAGGCGCAAGCCGCTGCCGCCGGTGGCGCAGCCGGTGCCGCAGGCGCCCAGGCGGGTGCGGCCGGTGCCGGTGGTGCAGCCGCGAAGGACGACAACGTGGTCGACGCCGACTTCAAGGAAGTGAAGTAATCCGGGACTGACGCGTCGTTTCACCTGACGTCAGCGCTCGCGCCCGGGTGCGGTTTTTCCGCAGCCCGGGCGGATTTTTAGGAAATCAGCTCCAGCAGCATCCACCCGGCCGGGTTGTCTGATCGGCCAGGCCGGTACGCCGAGTCCGCAGTCAAAAGCTGAACTCGGCTTTTTCACATTGTTGGTTCCCGGTCGCGCAAGGGCGGCCGCAGTGCAGGCCTTCGCAGCAGCGACGGAACACAATAACAAGGTGGGTTATACAACATGGCAAAACGCGATTTTTACGAAGTGCTCGGACTGGCGAAGAACGCCAGCGACGACGAAATCAAGAAGGCTTATCGCAAGCTGGCGATGAAGTACCATCCTGACCGCAACCCCGACAGCAAGGGCGCGGAAGACAAGTTCAAGGAGGTCAAGGAAGCCTACGAGATGCTGTCGGACCCGCAGAAGCGCGAGGCCTACGACCGCTACGGACACGCCGGTGTCGATCCCAACATGGGAGCCGGCGGCGGTGCCGGCGCGGGCGGCTTTGCCGACGCCTTCGGCGATATCTTCGGCGACATCTTCGGTGGCGGCGGCGGACGTGGCGGGCGCAATTCGGGCCCGCAGGTCTATCGTGGCGCCGACCTGCGCTACAACCTGGAAATCACCCTGGAACAGGCGGCCCACGGTTTCGATACCACCATCCGTGTCCCTTCCTGGGATCAATGCGACACCTGCCACGGCAGCGGCGCCAAGCCCGGCACCTCGCCGGTCACCTGCACCACCTGCGGCGGTCATGGCCAGGTACGCATGCAGCAGGGCTTCTTCAGCATCCAGCAGACCTGCCCCAAGTGCCACGGCAGCGGCAAGATCATTCCTGAACCTTGCCCCACCTGCGCCGGTGCCGGTCGCATCAAGCGCAACAAGACGCTGGAGGTGAAGATTCCCGAAGGCATCGACGACGGCATGCGCATCCGCTCCTCCGGCAACGGCGAGCCGGGTGTCAACGGCGGTCCTCCGGGCGACCTGTATGTGGAAATCCACATCAAGCCGCATGACGTGTTCCAGCGCGATGGCGACGACCTGCATTGCGAAATGCCGATCTCCTTTGCCAAGGCAGCGCTGGGCGGCGAGATCGAAGCCCCGACCTTGAACGGCAAGGCATCCTTCTCCATCCCCGAAGGAACCCAAAGCGGCAAGACCTTCCGTCTGCGCGGCAAGGGCATCAAGGGTGTGCGCTCCGGTTATGCCGGTGACCTGTTCTGCCACGTCGTGGTGGAAACGCCGGTCAAGCTGACCGAACGCCAGAAGGAACTGCTGCGCGAGTTCGAGCAGCTGACCACCGAAGGTGGCGCCAAGCACAGTCCGCAGACCAAGACCTGGAAGGACAAGGTCAAGGAATTCTTCGAGTAAGACCGGAGCTCCTTCACACAACCGCAGCAAAGCAAAACGGCCAGCAGATCGCTGGCCGTTTTGCTGTCCGCCTAAGTCATGCTGCAGGCGGTTGATGCTTCACGCAGTCTCAGAAGCAATGCTCCTGCGCCGGGAAGCTGCCGTCCTTGACCGCAGCCACGTAGGCGCGCACGGCCTGCTCGATGCTGCCGGCGCCGTCCATGAAGTTGCGCACGAAGCGGCTCTTGTGCCCCGGGAAGACGCCCAGCATGTCATGCATCACCAGCACCTGGCCGGAGCAGTCCGGGCCGGCACCGATGCCGATGGTGGGAATGGCCAGGCGGTCGGTCACTTCCTTGCCCAGCGTGGCTGGTACCGCCTCGATCACCACCAGCGACGCCCCCGCTTGCTGCACGGCCAGTGCATCGGCGTGCAATTGCGTAGCGCCATCGCTGGTCTTGCCTTGCACCTTGAAGCCGCCCAGTTGGTGTACCGACTGCGGCGTCAGGCCGATATGGGCGCAGACCGGGATGCCGCGCTCGGTCAGGAATTTGATCGTATCCGCCAGCCATACACCGCCTTCCAGCTTGACCATCTGCGCCCCCGCCTGCATCAGCAGGGCGGCATTGCGGAAGGCTTCTTCACGGGTCGGATAGGTGCCGAAGGGCAGGTCGGCGATGATCAGCATGGTGTGGCTGCCGCGCGCCACGGCAGCGGTGTGGTAGGCCACGTCCTGGATGCTCACCGGCAGCGTCGAATCGTGACCCTGGCAGACCATGCCGAGAGAGTCTCCGATCAATACCGTCTCCAGCCCGGCGCGCTCCATCAGCGTCGCAAAGCTGGCGTCGTAACAGGTCAGCATGCTGATCTTGTCGCCCTTGGCGCGCATGGCCTGCAGGGTGTGGGTCGTCACCGGCTTGGCGCGTGCCGCGCCGGATTCCTGAAGATAGCCTGCCATTGGAAATTCAACCTCCTTGATTGAGAAAGGCGCGCTTGCCGCGCATCTCTTCGATGTGCTGCAGCAGCGTGCGCAGATCGGCGTCGTTGTGCGCCGGATCCAGGTGTTCGGTATTGACGGTCAATACCGGCGCCCCTTCGTAATGATAGAAAAACTGACTGTAGCACTCGGAAAGCCGTTGCAGGTAATCCAGCGAAATACCTTCTTCGATGGCCACGCCGCGCTCGGCAATGCGCGCCTGCAATATCTCGGGCGCGGCCTGCAGATGGATCACCAGGTCCGGCAGCCGCGCCTGCGGGCGCAACTGCAGGTACAAGGTTTCATAGAGCGCCAGTTCTTCGCCGGCCAGGGTCAGCCCGGCGAAAAGCATGTCCTTTTCCAGCATGAAATCGGCGACGAAGCGCCCCTCCAGCAGCGCCGGATCGAGCGGCGCCTGCAACTGTCGGATCCGCTGCAACAGGAAGAACACCTGGGTCTGGAAGGCATGCTGGCCGGCATTGCGGTAGAAGTCGGCCAGGAAGGGATTCTCCTCCGGCTGTTCCAGCACCACCTGGGCGTCCCACAAGCTGGCCAGGCGTTTGGCCAGGGAAGTCTTGCCGGCGCCGATCGGCCCGTCGATTGCAATGTAGCGGTAACTTTCCAGTTCCATGCGTCCTCTTTCCCCCGGCACGCCGGGTGCGGCATTGTAGTTGATTTCCCCCGACGGGCGGCACCCGCGGAAGCTTGGTTTTGTTGTAATTATTGCAATAATCCCCGTTCGCCCATCCACTGCGTCGATAACTCAAACGGAAATTGGCCTTTATTCGACGAAAGGCGACACTCGGGCAACCAGCACAATAGACTGTGGGTTGGTGCGCGCAGGATAGACCAACCCGGTGGGAGATTAGTGCCGGGTTCGCTGCAGGGCGGCATGCCGAGCAGGCGGTGCCCCGGCAGCGCGCAACAGGCGGTGTACCGGTCTGTTGTCTGTTGCCCCAAGATCGGCCAATACCTGCCGTAAACGCTGTCAAGAGCATGGTGTGCCCGTGGCGCCACGCGCATTGACCCAAGCTGAGAACAACAAATCGGGATCGTGGCTTTGAAATCGCTTCGCAATATCTTGCCAGTGCTGTGCCTGGTCAATTTGCTGCTGTTCATGATGCTGGCCCAGCACTGGTGGCTGGGTTTGCTGGTCGGCCTCCTGATCGGCGGTGCGTTCTATCTGACTTGCCTGCCGGCACCCGCCGCCGCAGACGTCTCGCGGACCGCCGTTGCCGGGGCAGCCGAGGCGCGCGAGCCAACGGGCGTCCACGCGCCGGGCGCAGCCTTGGGTGAGCCAATCCTGGTGCCTGCAATGGAACCCGTACTGGAGCCGGAATTGGCGTCCACCTCCCGCGCCACTCAGACCCTCCCGCTGGCCGACCTGCTGCGCGAAGTGCTGCCGGTGTGGCAAGGCAATGTCCAGCTGGCACGTGCACAGACCCAGTCGGCCATCGATAGCCTCACGGCCCGTTTCGTCGGCATCCACGAGCGTCTCGGTGGCACGCTGGACCCCGCCAGCCGCGCGGCCAACGGCGACATCCTGCAGACCATCCAGGATGCTGCAGAGCAACTGGGCATCATCGCCTCGGCGCTGGAAGGCATGCAGGCCGCCCGTCAGGTGCTGGCGACCCGCTTCGACGCGCTCATGGCCGCCAATGACGACATCCGCCGCCTGGCCCAGCAAAATGAACAACTGGCCGGCCAGACCGGTGTGACCGATCTCCTCAGCGATGCCCAGAGCTGGCAGGAGCTGGCCGAGCGTTCGGCCGAGAACAGTCGGCAGATCGCCGCCCGCGCCAAGGGTGCCCGCCAGCAGATCCTGGCTGCCGTCGGCAGCACCGGCGAGATGGCAGCCGGCGCCAGCGAGATCGTGGAAAACTCGCGGGCCGTGATCGACCAGATCATCGCCGACTTCCGCCAGTCCGCCATGAAGCTGACCACCACCGTGGAGGAGCTGGAAGACGAAGGCCGCGAAGTCGATCGCGAAGTCTGCGACATCCTGGTCCACCTGCAATTCCAGGACCGCATCAGCCAGATCCTGGACCACGTACAACAGGACATCGCCCGTCTGCGCGGTGCCGCCGAACCTGGCCAGGACGCGCTGCCTTCCCCCCAGCAATGGCTGGCCGATCTCGAAAAGACCTATACCACGCAGGAACAGCGTCAGATACACGCCGGCCAGCAGGGCCATCCCGCAGCGCCGTCCCAAGTGGATTTCTTCTGAGGAACCGAGATGGAAAAGAGTATTTTGATCGTCGACGATTCCTTCAGCCTGCGGCAGACCATCTCGGCCGCCTTGAGGAGTGCCGGATACCACGTGGAAGAGGCCGCTGACGGGCGCGAAGCCCTGAAGAAACTGGACGGCCGCAAGTTCAACCTGGTCATCTCCGACCTCAACATGCCCAATCTTGACGGCCTGTCCTTCGTGCGCGAGATGAAACAGATGTCCGCCTACAAGTTCACCCCCGTGATCATGCTGACCACCGAGAGCAGCGAAGCGCGCAAGCAGGAAGGCAAGGCTGCCGGCATCCGCGCCTGGGTGCACAAGCCCTTCCAGCCACCGGTGCTGCTCGATGCGGTGGCCAAGCTGGTACAACCCTGAACGCCGAACCGCCGAACCGCCGAACCGCCGAGCGATAGCCCAGACCGACAGCAAGCGACCGATAGAAAGCCGAGACCCGCCACATGCCACTGACGTACTCCGTGCAAGAGGACAGCCTACTGCTCACCGTGAGCGGCGGACTGACCATTTTCCAGGCAGCCGAGCGCAAGCCCGAGCTGCTGCACGCATTGACGCTGGTGCAGCCGCGCGTGGTGCTGGACCTGGCCGGAGTGGACGAGATCGACACCGCGGGCATCCAGTTGCTGTTGCTGCTGCGGCGCGAACTAGCCGAGCAGGACCGCCAGCTGGAGATTGGCGCCTATAGTCCGGCCGTGGTGGCGGCGCTGGACCTGCTGCAGCTGCATGAGCGATTCGGTCCTGCCGAGGTCCTGCTCCCACCAGCAGGGGAGCACGCATGAAAAAGGATTCTGCCCGCGATGCCGTGGTACAGGAAGCCCGCGAACTGCTGGTGGCGATGGAAGCCGCATTGCTGCAGATCGAGATGGAAGGTCCGACCCGCGAGTGCATCAACGCCATCTTCCGCGCCGCCCATACCATCAAGGGATCGGCCGGGCTGTTCGCCTTCGACAGCATCGTCCAGTTCACGCACCAGGTGGAGCACTTGCTGGACCTGGTGCGCCAGGATCGTCTGCCTCTGAATGGCCACCTGATGTCCTTGTTGCTGCAGTGTGGCGATTACATCGGTGAACTGGTCGATGCCATCGAACGCGGCCAGGAAGCCGAGGAACCAAATGCCGAGCGGCGCACGGCGCTGCTGGCCGAGCTGGCCCTGGTGGCGCTGACTGCAAGCACGGGCGACGCGGCCGAGGCAGCCGGCGCCGGCCAGCCTGCCGCAGCAGGCGACGCGGTGGCGGGCCAGCGGGAGGGCCTGGGTGCGATTGATGAACTCACTGCCCAGGCTCCGGCCGACTATCCCTACTGGCACCTGTCGCTGCAGTTCAACGAGAACGTGCTGCGCGATGGCCTCGACCCCCTGTCCTTCCTGCATTATCTGCGCTCGCTCGGCCGTATCGTCGCCATCCTGCCGGTGGAAAGCGGCATCCCCGATGCCGCCAGCATGGATGCCGAAAGCTGCTACCTGGGCGTGGAAATCTGTTTTGCCTCGGGCTCTTCCCGCCAGACGCTGGAGGATGTCTTCGAGTTCGTGCGTGACGACAGTCGCATCGATATCCTGTCCCCACATAGCGTGCTGGCTGACTACGCCACCGTGCTGCAACGCCTGGCGCGTGAGGATGCGGCGCGTCTGGTCGGTCTCTGGCGCCACCACGGACTGTTCAATGAAACGCAATGGCGTTGCCTGGGCGCGGCCACGGTCGACGAGGCCGCCGTGTCGGTAACCCCCGTGGCCGCACCCGATGCGCGCCAGCGGCCGCGCCTGCTGGACGAACGTCGTGCGCAGGAGCAGAAGTTCATCAAGATCGAAGTCTCCAAGCTCGATCAGCTGATCGACCTGGTGGGCGAGCTGGTGATTGCCGGTGCCAGTGCACGACTGATTGCGCGCCGTCGCAAGGACAGCCAGTTCGAGGAAGCGACCCAGGCCATCGACGGCCTGATGGAACAGATCCGCGATGCTGCCCTGACCTTGCGCATGGTGCAGATCAATGAAGTGTTCCAGCGCTTCCCGCGCATCGTGCGTGACATTGCGCGCGACCTCGACAAGGACATCGACCTCATCATGACCGGCTCCGATACCGAGCTGGACAAATCCATGGTCGAGCGCCTGGCCGATCCGCTGATGCACATCGTGCGCAATGCCATCGACCACGGTATTGAACCGGCCAACGAGCGCCTCGCCGCCGGCAAACCACCCAAGGCCACCCTGCGCCTGAATGCCACCCACGAATCGGGCAGCGTGTTGATCGAAGTCATGGATGACGGACGCGGCATGGACCGCGACCGCATCCTGGAAAAGGCCGTGGCACAGGGCTTGACCAGCGGCGACGAAGACCTCAGCGATGCCGACATCTATCGCTTCGTCTTCGAGCCCGGTTTTTCCACGGCCCGGCAGGTGACCGAATTGTCGGGACGCGGGGTCGGCATGGATGTGGTCAAGCGCAATATCGAGGCCTTGCATGGCGAGGTCTCCATCGATACCGAAGGCGGGCGCGGCACCGTGGTGCGTATCCGCCTGCCGCTGACGCTGGCCATCATCTCCGGATTCCAGGTGGTGGTGGGCAATGCAGTCTTCGTGATCCCGCTGGACATGGTGGTGGAATGCATCGACATGCCGCCCCACCAGAGCGGCAGCCACATCGTGGCGGTACGCGACGAACCCTTGCCCTTTGTCCCGCTGCGCGAGCTGTTCGACCTGCCTGAGCGCCAGCAGGGCCGTGCGCGCAAGAGCCTGGTGATTGTGCAATACGGCCAGCTGCGCGCAGGTTTGCTGGTCGATGGTTTGCTCGGCGAATGCCAGGCGGTGATCAAGCCGCTGGGCAGGCTGTTCGGCAAGGTCAAGGGACTGTCGGGATCGACCATCCTCGGTGACGGCCGGGTGGCGCTGATCCTGGACATCCCGCACCTGGTCCATCACACCCAGCAGCAGGAACAAGGCAATACGGCGGTCTACGCCGAACGCGGCGTGACGTCCGCGCAATGACGAGTGCAGCACAAGGGGACGCGAGCATGCAAGAATCGATGACCAACAGAATGAGCATCAAGCAGATCTTCATCTGGCTGGCAGTGGTGCTGTCCATCCTGGTGGCGGTGGTGATCAGTCTCACCGATACCCTCAGGCAGGCCAACACGGCCCTGGAGCATGCCCACCAGTCGCGCTATTCGTCGGCTGCGCTGGCCAATGAGCTGCGCCGGACCACCGAGGACATGACCAAGTTCGCGCGTGCCTATGTGACCACGGGTGATCCCAACGACGAAGATCGTTACTACATGATCCTGGATATCCGTAACGGCAAGCGTCCTCGTCCTGCCAACTATGACCGCTTCAACTGGGACCTGGTGAGCGCCCGCAAGCTTCCGCTGGAAGCGGGTGCCCAGGCGGTGCCGCTGTCCGAGCTGATGAAGCGCTCCGGCTTCACCGAACAGGAATTGGCCAAGATGCAGGAAGCGCTGAAACTGGCCGACCAGCTTTCGCGCATCGAGATCACCGCCTTCCACGCCGTCAAGGGCGAGTTCGACGATGGCGAAGGCAAGTACAGCGTGGTGGGCGCGCCCAACCAGGCCATGGCGCAGGAGCTGGTGTTCGACCAGACCTATCGCACCCTGTTCGGCAAGGTGATGAGCCCGGTCAATGATTTCCTGCGCCTGGTCGATGAGCGCACCCAGGCCCGTGTGGTCAAGGCCGGTACCGACTACGCGGAACTGGAACAGAAGATATTCTGGCTGCTCACCGCCTCGGTGGTGGTGCTGTTCGCCTGCCTGGGGTTTGCCTATCGCACCATCCGTTCGCAGATCGGGGGCGAACCGCGTGACGCCATGAGCGTGCTGCGCCGGGTGGCCGAGGGCGACCTCACCGTGACCGTGCCGCTGCGCAAGCGCGACAAGGTGAGCGTGCTCTACAGCACGCAACAGATGGTCACCAAGTGGACCGACGTCATCGGCGATGTCAGTGGCACGGCCAGCGCATTGGCCTCGGCATCGGAGCAGATTTCATCGTCTTCCCAGGCGCTGTCGCACAATGCTTCGCAACAGGCTGCCAACGTCGAGGAAACCAGTGCCTCGGTGGAAGAGATCACCGCCACCATCGCCCAGAACGCCGACAACGCCCGCACCACCGATGGCATCGCCAGCCTCTCGGCCAATGCCGCTACCGAAGGTGGCGAAGCGGTGCGCGAGACGGTGGCTGCGATGAAGCAGATCGCCAGCAAGATCGGCATCATCGACGACATCGCCTACCAGACCAACCTGCTGGCGTTGAATGCGGCCATCGAAGCGGCACGTGCCGGCGAGCATGGCAAGGGCTTTGCCGTGGTCGCCGCCGAAGTGCGCAAGCTGGCCGAGCGTTCGCAGACCGCCGCCCAGGAAATCATTGCCGTGGCCGAGAACAGCGTGGGCCTGGCCGAAAAGGCCGGCGGCCTGCTCAACCAGATGGTGCCGTCGATCCGCAAGACTGCCGACCTGGTGCAGGAGATCGCTGCGGCCTCGGCCGAGCAATCCACCGGTCTGGAACAGATCAACAACGCCGTGCACCAGATGGCGCAAACCACCCAGATGACGGCCTCGGCCTCGGAAGAACTGTCGGCCACCTCGGAAGAGATGAGTGCCCAGGCCATCCATCTGCAGGACCTGATGCGCTTCTTCCGCGTGGGCGAGATGCAGAAGATGCCACCGCGTGGCGACAAGCCCGGCGAACCCCGCACCCCTGGTGTGAAGCACGAGCGGGTGCGCCGGCTGTCCATGCTGGATGTGGACGAGAACGAGCCCGGCGTGGACGAGTCCGCCTTCAAGCGTTTCTGAGGTCGCAAGCCATGAGCAAGATTGCATCCACCCTCACGTCAGCGCCCATACGGCGCGCAGTAGACCGGTCCGGCTCCCGCCGGCACAGCCAGGAGAGCAGGCCATGCCCAGCGTATCGTTGAACGGCGAATCGGCCCGCAAGCGGCAACAGGAAGAAGTCATCGAGACCCGCCAGTTCCTGACTTTCCTGGTCGGTGCGGAATGCTTTGCCATGCCCATCGTCAACATCCGCGAGATCATCGAATTCGGTGGTCTGACCGAAGTGCCGTTGATGCCCGAATTCCTGCGCGGGGTGATCAACCTGCGCGGCTCGGTGGTGCCGGTGATCGACCTGTCGGTGCGTTTCGGTCGCCCGCCCACCGTCGAGGCCAAGCGTACCTGCATCATCATCATGGAACTGGTGCAGGACGAGCAGATGCTGCTGCTGGGCGTGATGGTCGACGCGGTCAGCGCGGTGCTGAGCATCGGCGTGGATCACATCGAACCACGGCCCTCCTTTGGCGCCGGCATCCGGGCCGATTTCATCGAGGGCATGATCAACGTCAGCGAGCGTTTCGTGGTGGTGCTGGACGTGCAGCGCGTGTTGTCGGTCGATGAGCTGGCCAGCCTGCTGGGCATGAGCGCCGACGACGCCCTGGGTGGAGTGCCGGTGCTGTCGGTCCAGGCTACGCGGGAGTAGCGGCCATGGCCAGCATCGGCGGTTCCGGCGGCATCACCCACCCCCACCTGGGCGGCAGCACAGGCCTGGGTCTGCAACTGGACGACGAGGTCAGCGATCACGACATGCAGCTGTTCCAGCAGTTGTTCAAGAAGCATATCGGCCTGCACCTGCCGCTATCGAAGAAGGCCCTGCTGCAAAGCCGCCTGAGCAACCGCGTGCACGAGCTGGGCCTGCGCGAGCTGGGCCAGTACTATGCCCTCATCAGCAGTGAGCAGGGTGGCCAGGAGCGGCAGCGCGCCATCGACCTCATCACCACCAACGAGACCTACTTCTTCCGCGAGCAGGGTCATTTCGATTTCCTGGCCGACGAACTGTTGCCGCTGTGGAGCGAACGCAAGACCCTGCGCGTCTGGAGCGCCGCCAGTTCCACCGGGGAAGAGGCCTATACCCTGGCCATGCTGCTGGACCATCACCGGCCCACGGCATCGTGGTCGGTATTCGGCTCCGACATCAGCACGCGGGTCCTGCGTTTCGCCCGTCGCGCCTTGTATCCGATGGCGCGCGGCCAGAACATTCCGCGCCCTTACCTGCGCCGCTATTGCCTGCTTGGTACCGGGGAATACGAGGGCCAGTTCCTGGTGCAGGCCGACCTGCGCGCCAAGGTCGAGTTTGCCCAGCGCAACCTGACCGCACTGCATGCCCATGACGATGGCATGTATGACCTGATCTTCCTGCGCAATGTGATCATCTATTTCGATTGCGAGACCAAGCTCAAGGTATTGCGCGACGTGATTGCGCGCTTGCGCCCGGGCGGTTATCTGGTGGTCGGGCATTCGGAATCCCTGCACGGCATGGAGCTGGACCTGCTGATGCATTCACCCTCCATCTACCGCAGGCCGCAATGAACGCGCCGCCGGCAATCCGGGTCATGGTCATCGATGACTCTTCGGTGGTACGGCAGTTGATGCAACAACTGCTGGCGCAGACTGCCGACATCCGTGTCATCGGCACGGCGCCCGATCCGGTGTTTGCCTTGCGCAAGATGCATCAGGAGTGGCCGGACGTGATCCTGCTGGATATC
Source organism: Herbaspirillum sp. VT-16-41 (assembly GCF_001994935.1). Taxonomy (NCBI): domain Bacteria; kingdom Pseudomonadati; phylum Pseudomonadota; class Betaproteobacteria; order Burkholderiales; family Oxalobacteraceae; genus Herbaspirillum; species Herbaspirillum sp. VT-16-41. The sequence continues at coordinate 223,746 of NZ_MUXB01000120.1, read as the reverse complement.
GAAATGCCGCGCATGGATGGCATCACCTTCCTGCGCCAGATCATGGCCACCCGACCCACGCCGGTCATCATGTGCAGCGCGCGCGCCGGCGACAGCAGCCAGGTCGCGGCCGAAGCACTGGCGGCCGGCGCGGTGAGCGTCATTGCCAGGCCGCAACTGGGTGTGCGCGAGTTCCTGCAGGAGGCCGTGGTCGAACTGGCCAGCGCCATCCGCACCGCGATGCAGGCCGGACCCGGTAGCCGCAATGGCGGCGTAGCCACCCCGGCGCTGACACGGTCCGTTCCACAGCTGTCCAGGCTGAGCCCGGTCAAAGCAGCATCACGTGAAATACTGCATGATGCGGGTTGGACCTCGGGCTTGCAGCGCTACACCGCCGATGCCGTACTGAACCCGCCAGGGCCGGAAGACGGCTACCGCCCACCGACGGCACGCGTCGTCGCCATCGGTGCTTCCACCGGTGGACCGCAGGCGCTGGAGCAGGTGCTGGGCCGGCTGGACCGGCGTTGTCCCGGCATCGTGGTGGTGCAGCACATGCCCCAGCGTTTCACGCGCAGCTTCGCCGAGCGGTTGCATCGTCTCTCGGGAGCCGAGGTCAAGGAAGCCGAGCATCTCGACGTGATCCTGCCCGGACGCGTATTGATCGCGCCGGGCGGCAAGCACCTGGTCGTGCGGCGCGATGGCCTGCAGTACTATGTGGAAACATTGGAAGGGCCGCTGGTGAGCCGGCACAAGCCATCGGTGGATGTGCTGTTCCGCTCGCTGGCGAAGGCCGCCGGCAGCAATGCAGTAGGCATCATCATGACAGGCATGGGGGACGACGGAGCGCGGGGAATGCGGGAGATGGCCGATTGCGGCGCCGCGACCTACGCCCAGGACGAGGCCAGCAGTGTGGTCTTCGGCATGCCGAAAGAAGCGATACACATGGGGGGCGTCGGTGATGTCCTCCCGCTCGACAATATCTCTGCCGTGATCGAAAAATATGCCTCTAGAGAATCTCAATGAGCTGATCGAATCCGCGCTGGTCGTCGACGACAGCGCCCTGCAGCGCGGCCATAGCGTGTCGCTGCTGCAGGAGCTGGACGTCGATCTGATCTACGAGGCCGGTAACGGCAACGAGGCGCTGGATCTGCTGGCACTGCTCAAGCTGCCTCCCGGGCTGGTGGTGATCGACCTGGAAATGCCGGGCATGGATGGCATCGAGCTGATCCAGCAATTGCAGCAGAAGGGCATCGATATTCCGCTGATCGTGGCCTCCAGTCGCGAGACTTCCTTGCTGCTGTCGGTGGAAACCATGATCCATGCGCTGGGCATGAACCTGATCGGCGTCCTGCAGAAACCACTCAACCTCGGCCAGTTGCGCGCCGCGCTGCAAGGTTTCCGCCGTCATGGTGGCGATGCCCATGCGCATGATGATCCCTTGCCCTCGATGTGCGAGACTGATCTGGGCGTTGCCATTGATGGTGGGCAGGTGCTGCCTTACTTCCAGCCCAAGGTGGATGTGCAGACCGGCATCCTCAAGGGTGTCGAGGCACTGGCGCGCTGGATTCATCCGGAACGCGGCATGGTGCCGCCGGACCGTTTCATTCCCCTGGCCGAGCAGTGCGGCCTGATCCACGACCTGACCATCAGCATGATGGACCAGGCCATGGCGCAGGCGGCGGTGTGGCATAGCCGGGGGCTGGCGATCAAGGTGGCGGTGAACCTGTCGCCGCTGTCGCTGGAGCAACCCGACTTCCTGCATCGCATCCTGGAACTGGTGGACAAGCATGCCTTGCCGGCCGAGAACGTGGTGCTGGAAATCACCGAAAGCTCGGTGGTCGCGCACAAGGGAAATTCCCTGGGCATGCTGGCGCGTTTGCGGCTCAAGGGCTTCGGCCTGTCGATTGACGATTACGGCACCGGCTTCTCATCGATGCAGCAACTGGCCCGCATCCCTTTCACGGAACTGAAGATCGACCGTTCCTTCGTGCATGGTGCGCATGATCGCAAGAACTTGCGGGTGATCCTGCAATCCGCGCTGGACATGGCGCAGCGCCTGGAACTGGTGACCGTCGCCGAAGGTGTGGAGACCATGGAAGACTGGCGCCTGCTGCAGGATTTCGGTTGCAGCCTGGGGCAGGGCTACCTGATCGGCAAGCCCATGCCGGCCAATGAGCTGTCGCTGTGGCTGAAGGGACATCATCGCCGCCTGCACGAGTTGCGACCGCTGGGACGCGGGGCGGCTACGGGCGGGGTCGCGTAGGCGACGGACAAGGCCGCAGGGGAGGGGTCACAGCCTGCTGACCGGCTGATCCGTGATGGCATCCAGAAACGGGCGGGCCGCTCCCAATCCGGGAATTTCCACCGTTTCATCGATTTCCAGCATCGGCGCCAGCACGAAGGCGCGCTGTGCCATACGCGGATGGGGAACGGTCAGTTCCGCGCTGGCGATGCTGGCATTTCCATACATCAGTACATCCAGATCGAGCGTGCGCGGCGCGTTGCGATAGGGTCGCTCGCGCCCGTGCTGCAGTTCGATCGCCTGCAAGGCGTGCAGCAGCTCCAGTGCGGGCAGGGTCGTGCTGACCAGCACCACCGCATTGACATAGTCGTCGCCGCTGGAGTCGATGGGGGCGGTGCAATACAGCGAGGAGCTGTGCATCAGGCGTGACTGCGGCAATCCTGCGAGCCGCGCGATGGCCTGCTCGACCGTGGCCCGGGCGTCGCCCAGATTGCCGCCAATGCCGATCCAGGCCAGGGTCTCGGGCCGGTTCATGCCTGCTTACTGGTCGTCGCCGGTGGGCGCTGCATCGGGGCCCGCGCCGCCGGTGCTGGTGCGGCTGCGGCGACGACGGCGCTTGGGCGCTTCGGCGCTGCCGCCTTCACTGCCTGCTTCGCCAACTGCCTCGGCGGGCGCCGCGGCAGGCTTCCTGGCTGGCGCGTCGGCCACTTCTGTCGGCGCGGCCTGCTGTTCATCACCGCCCTCATTGCCGCCGCTGTCGCCGACGGACTTGCTGCGGCTGCGGCCACCGCGTCGCTTGCGCTTCTTGGGGCCGGCGCCGGCACTGCCGCTGGCAGTATCGGCCGGCTTGCGGGCGATCAGTTCTTCGCGTTCCGCAGCGTTGCCGGCGATGAAGGCTTCCCACCATTCGCCCAGTTCAGCATCGAGTTCACCGGATTGGCAGCGCAGCAGCAGGAAGTCGAAACCGGCACGCAGGCGCAGGTGTTCCAGCAGCTTGTAGGGGGCCTTGCCGACACGGCGCTCGAAGCGTGGCTGCATGGCCCAGATGTCACGCATGTCCGAGGCGATCTTGCGCTGCAGGGCCAGTTTCTCGGTCTGGGCATCCAGCACATCGTCAGCGGCGAGGTGCAGGGCAGGAATCGGGTATTCGCCGGCAGCCTGGTAGGCGCGCCATTTCTCCAGTACCTGATGCCACAGCAGCGAGGCGAACAGGAAGCCCGGAGAGACACCCTTGCCTTCCTTGACGCGGGCGTCGGTATTGGCCAGCGCCAGGCTGACGAATTTCTCTCCCAGGGGCTGTTCCAGCACCACGTCCAGCAGCGGCAGCAGGCCATGGTGCAGGCCTTCCTTGCGCAGTTGCTGCAGGCAGGCCAGGGCATGGCCGCTCATCAGCAGCTTCAGCATTTCATCGAACACGCGTGCGGCCGGCACGTTGTCGATCAGCGGTGCCATCACGCGGATGGGGGCGCTGCTGGCCGGGTCGATGCTGAACTTGAGCTTGGCCGCGAAGCGCACCACGCGCAGCATGCGCACCGGGTCTTCGCGATAGCGCGCTTCGGGCTCGCCGATGATGCGCAGCTTCTTGTCGCGGATGTCGGCGATGCCGCCGTGATAATCCAGCACCGTCTGGCTGGCCGGATCGTAGTACATGGCGTTGATGGTGAAGTCGCGTCGGGTTGCGTCTTCATGTTGTTCGCCGAAGGTGTTGTCGCGCAGCACGCGGCCATGTTCATCCTTGGGCGCAGCTTCGGCCGAGGCGCCACGGAAGGTGGTGACCTCGATCAGTTCCTGACCAAACATGACATGGACGATCTGAAAACGGCGGCCGATGATGAAGGCGCGCCGGAACAGTTGCTTGACCTGTTCCGGGGTGGCGTTGGTGGCGACGTCGAAGTCCTTGGGCTTGATGCCCAGCAGCAGGTCGCGTACTGCACCGCCGACGATGAAGGCCTTGTAGCCGGCATCCTGCAGGGTCTGCGTCACGCGCACCGCATTGGGCGAGACCAGCGCTGGGTCGATACCATGCTGCTTGGGGCCGAGCACGTCGGGTTCGATCTTGCCGCCTGCAGTGCCGGCCTTGGCCCGCGATTTCTTGACCGGTTCGGCGCTCTCTGCGGCTGCAGCAGCCTTGCCGCGGCCCAGGATGGAGCGAATCAGTTTCTTGATCATTGCACGTGGCCGTCGGCGAAGAGGTTCAGTACCGGCCAGCCACGGGACTGTGCATGCGCCAGCAGCTTGTCGTTGGGGTTGGTGGCGATGGGGTCGGTGACGCGTTCCAGCAGGGGGATGTCGTTCTGCGAATCGCTATAGAAATAGCTGCGCTCGAACTTGTCCAGGGTATGGCCCAGTTGGTCCAGCCAGGCTTCGGTATGGACGATCTTGCCCGGGCCGAAGGTCGGCGTGCCGCGCAGCTTGCCGGTGAGGTTGCCCAGGGCGTCCAGCTCCGGCAGGGCGGCGATGAGGTGCTCCACGCCGAAATGCGAGGCGATGGGCTTGGTCACGAAATGGTTGGTGGCGGTGACGATGGCCACCAGGTCGCCGGCGTCCAGATGCTTCTTCACCAGGGCCACGGCTTGCGGCAGGATGGCCGGCTTGACCACTTCTTCCATGAACTGCTGGTGCATCTCGTCGAGTTGCTGGCGCGGGATGCGCGACAGGTTGCCCAGCGCGAACTCCAGGTAGGCCACCGGGTCCAGCGTGCCGTTCTGGTAATGGGCGAACCATTCGTCATTGGCTTTCCGGAAGCTGTCGGCATCCACGGCGCCGATGCGCGCCATGAATTCGCCCCACTCGTGGTCGGAGTCGAGCGGCAGCAGGGTATGGTCGAGATCGAAAAGGGCGAGGTTCATTGTTCTCCGGATTCCTGTTGTAACAGTTCGCGTAGCAAGGGGAGGGTGATGGCGCGCTTGGTGGCCAGCGAGTAGCGGTCCAGCGCGTCGAGCATGCGCGACAGCGAAGGCATGTCGCGCCGGTAGTGGGTGAGCATGTACATCATCACGGCCGGGGGGATTTCCAGGCCGCGGTCCAGCGTGATCTGCAGCAGGGCGGCGATCTTCTCGTCATCCGAGAGGTCATGGACCTGATAGATCAGGCCCCAGCCCAGCCGGGTGCGCAGGTCTTCGCGCAACTCCAGGCGGGTGGGCGGCAAGGTGCCGCTGCAGACCATGCAACCGCCCTGTTCGCGGATCTGGTTGAACAGGTTGAAGGCAGCGATCTGCTGCTCCTCGAACAACTGGTCCACATCGTCGAGCAGGTAATGGCTGGTGCGGGGGCTGTATTCGAAGGCCGACTCGGGCGAGTCGGCGTGGATCAGGCGGGCGTGATTGCCTTCCTGGGCGGCCTTGGTGGCCAGGGCGTGCAGCAGGTGGCTCTTGCCGGCCCCGGCTTCGGCCCAGAGGTAGATGAAGCGATCGGTGCTGGCACTGCCGGTATGGGTGGATTTGCCCACGCCGGCAGAGGCCAGCAGCTTCAAGCGCTCCAGCAGTTCTGCGTTGCGGCCGGTCACGAAGCTGTCGAAGCTTTGCGGCTGGTCCGCGCTCAAATCGAGCGGAATCTGTTTCATCGGCGTGTATCAGCTACGGGTGCCGCAGTTGTGCTGCGGCAAGTTAATGCAGGTCGGCGCGCGGCGCCGGACACTGCGCAGCTTCCCGGTCCTGCATGGAGGCTGTGATAAGACATGGACACTCTATCTAGCGGTTGTAAAAATTGCTGGCCAGGTACTCGCGCCGCACATGCATGGCGATCACCGAGACAATGGCCGAGGCCGGCAGCGCCAGCAGCACGCCGACGAAGCCGAACAGCTGGCCAAAGGCCAGCAGGGCGAAAATCACGACCAGCGGATGCAGGCCGATACGCTCGCCCACCAGCTTGGGCGTGAGGATGAAGCTTTCCAGCACCTGCCCCACGCCATAAATCAAGGCCACCCACAGCAGGCCGATGGCACCATCGAACTGCAGGATCGCCGCCAGGATCGCCAGCACCAGCCCCAGGCCGAAACCGACGTAGGGGATGAATACCAGCAAGCCGGTCAACACGCCCACCGGCAGCGCGCTGTCGAAGCCTGCCACCGTGAGCGCAACCGAATAATAGACTGCCAGCACCAGCATCACCAGCAATTGTCCGCGCAGATACTGTCCCAGCAGGCCATCGACCTCGGCGGCCATGGTATTGACGCGACCGGCCCAGCGGCGCGGAATCATGATCTGCACCCGCTTGAGGAAGGGATGCCAGTCCTGCAACAGGTAGAACAACACCATCGGCACGAACAGCAGGTTGGCCAGCCACGCCAGCAACGCCGTGCCGCCCACCCGGGCCGAGGCCAGCACCGAACTCCACAGCTCGTCGCCGCTGGTGCTGATCTGCTGCGTGAGCAGGGCCTTGATGCCGGCCATGTCCAGACGCACGTCGATGCCCAGCTGGTGCAGCCGCGGCGAGAGGAAGGCGTTCAGCTTGTCCAGCAGCGGCGGCACCTGGGCCTGCAGCAACGGGATCTGGCGCAGCACCAGCGGCACCACGATCAGCACCAGCGCCAGGCCGGCCAGGATCAGCAGCAGCACCATGATGGTCACGCCCACGAAGCGCGGCACCCGCACCGGGCCCAGCCGGCGGCTGGCGATCCAGTCCACGCCCGGGTTGAGTGCATAGCCGAGGATGCCGGCAGCGACGAAAGGGGACAGCATCGGCCCCAGCGCCACCAGCAGGGACAATAGCAAAATGCCGACAATCAGCCACGCCAGGTTTTGTTTTTGCTCTTCGGACAAAGAAAAAGGCATGGATTCGGAGTTCGGGAGTGTCGGTTTTGTTAAAATCACGCTTTGGCAGGGCATTCTCCACCCTGAATCCCCTATTTTACCGTCTTCACTGGCAATATTTCATCATGACTTCACCTTCCAATGTCTCCCTCTCCTACCGTGACGCTGGCGTCGATATCGATGCCGGTGACGCCCTGGTCGAAGCGATCAAGCCTTTCGCCAAGCGCACCACCCGCGAAGGCGTGCTGGGCGGCATTGGCGGTTTCGGTGCGCTCTTCGAGATCAGCAAGAAGTTCAAGGAGCCGGTGCTGGTGTCCGGGACCGACGGCGTGGGTACCAAGCTGAAGCTGGCCTTCCACCTGAATCGTCACGATACGGTCGGTATCGACCTGGTGGCCATGAGCGTCAACGACATCCTGGTGCAGGGCGCCGAGCCGCTGTTCTTCTTGGATTACTTTGCCTGCGGCAAGCTGGACGTGCCTTCGGCCACCGATGTGATCAAGGGTATCGCCGCCGGTTGCGAACAGGCTGGTTGCGCCCTGATCGGTGGTGAAACCGCTGAAATGCCCAGCATGTACCCGGATGGTGAATACGACCTGGCCGGCTTTGCCGTCGGCGCGGTGGAAAAATCCAAGATCATCGACGGCACCAAGATCGCTCCGGGCGACGTGGTGCTGGGCCTGGCTTCCTCGGGCGCGCACTCCAACGGCTATTCGCTGGTGCGCAAGATCCTGGACGTGGCCAAGCCGGACCTGGAAACCGACTTCCACGGCCGCAAGCTGGCCGACGTGCTGATGGCCCCGACCCGCATCTACGTCAAGCCCCTGCTGTCGCTGATGGAAAAGCTGGAAGTCAAGGGCATGGTCCACATCACCGGTGGCGGCCTGGTCGAGAACATCCCGCGCGTACTGCAGGACCGCCTGACCGCCGAACTGGATGCCAAGTCCTGGACCATGCCGCCGCTGTTCACCTGGCTGCAGCAGCATGGGGGCGTGGCCGATGCAGAAATGCACCGCGTCTTCAACTGCGGCATCGGCATGACCGTGATCGTCTCCAAGGAAAACGCGGACGCCGCCGAAGCCCACCTGAAGGCTGCGGGCGAGACCGTCTACCGCATCGGTACCATCCGCGCCCGCGCCGAGGGTGAAGCGCAGACCATCGTGCGTTGAATGGTGTGATCGCTGACCGATGTAATCAATCAGCGATATAAATCGTTTTAACGATTTATAAAGACAAAAGGCTGCATTCATTGAATTGAATGCAGCCTTTTCTATGTCGGCCATTCCAGGCAGTAGAGGTGATCCGCGAGAAGCCCGAACTAGGCTCGCCCTTGAAACAACTTCACCCGTTCGGACTGAGTAGGCCCACAGGGCCGTATCGAAGGCGCTCCGGCCAATATACGGCAGCCTGTTGCGACAATCCGGGGCGCGCCTTCGATACGCGGCAACGCCGCTACTCAGGACGAACGGTAGTCAGCAATCCGGCAACAGCCGAGTGTTCGTCGTGTTTCAAGAAACACGAGAACAGGTTTCTTCAAGGAAATTCGGAGGCGTACCCTCAGCCCGCCTGTCCCACATCCCCATCCTGCTCCGCCAGGATCTGTCGCGGCCCCGTCTGTACGCCGCGCGCCATGCCATTGGGCGGCGGCACGCGCACCGGTTCGCTGATGTCGGAGGCGGTCGAGAGGACATTGAGCGTGTCTTCCGGCAGGGCATCCCAGACCGGGTCGTCGATGGCCTCGAAGACGCGTCGCAACTGCGAACCCCAGCTGCGGCGGATCATCTGGAAATACTGGTTCTGCTCGTCGATGGTGACGAAACGGGTCACGGCCAGGTCTTCGCTCTCATAGACCAGCAGATCCAGCGGCAGGCCCACCGAGATGTTGGACTTCAGCGTGGAATCCATGGAGATCAACGCACACTTGGCGGCTTCGTCCAGCGAGGTCTGCGGAGTCACCACGCGATCGATGATGGGCTTGCCGTACTTGGATTCACCGATCTGGAAATAGGTGTTCTCGTCGTGCGACTCGATGAAGTTGCCGGCCGAGTACATCTGGAACAGGCGGCAGCGCTCGCCGCGGATCTGGCCGCCGAAGATGATGCTGACGTTGAAGTCGATGCCGAACTTGTTGAGCTCGGCCGCTTCGCGGTCATGCACGGCGCGGATGGCGTCGCCCAGGATCTGGGCTGCTTCGTACATGGAGGTCGCAGTCCAGATGCTGCGGCCCTCGGCATTGGTGCGCTCGGTCAGCATCTGGCGGATGGATTGCGAAATCGACAGGTTGCCGGCGGTCATCAAGACCATGACGCGGTCGCCCGGATTCTCGTAAACACTCATCTTGCGGAAGGTGCCGATATGATCGACACCCGCATTGGTACGAGAATCGGACAGGAACACCAGGCCGCTGTTGAGGCGCATGGCTACGCAGTAGGTCATGATGGAATCTTGGTACTTGGAAACGTAAAGCCGGATTTTACCGTAAGGCCCGGCGCCAGAGCTTGCGCACCGGGGGCATCTGTCGTGACGTACCTACAGTAACGGCCTGTTTCCGGAAAAGATGACAGCGGCTGTGCTCCTTTCTCATGCTGCAGAGCACAGCCGGGACCACTTACGCTGCCAAAGGAACAAGAAAATCGCGGCTGATGCGATTGCCCAGCTCGAAGATGCGTTCCAGGAATTCGGTCAGGGTGTCGTGCAGACCGGCTTCCAGGATTTCCTCGATGCGGGCGAACTTCAGGTCGGCATGGAGCTTGCCGGCGAAGCGCTCGGTGTCGGCCGAGACATCGTTGCGCACATGGTGCAGGTTGGAGATCACATTGCCCATGCAGGCCAGCAGCGAGCGCGGCATGTCGGCGCGCAGGATCAGCAGTTCGGCCACGCGCTCGGGGGTGATGACGTCGCGATAGACCTTGCGGTAGATCTCGAAGCCGGACACCGAACGCAGGATCGCGGCCCAGTAGTAGAAGTCCAGTTGCCCGGCTTCGTCGCGTGCGGCCTGGCTCTGTGATTGGGACTGCGATTGGGATTGCGATTGGCCGTTCTGCTTCTGCGACTGCGCTTCCTTGGCGCCGTGGAACTTGACGTCGATGATGCGCGCGGTGTTGTCGGCACGTTCCAGGAAGGTCCCCAGGCGGATGAAGTGGAAGGCCTCATCCTCCAGCATGGTGCCGATGGTCACGCCCCGTGAAAGGTGCGAGCGATGCTTGACCCACTCGAAGAAATCGCTGGGGTTCTGCTCCAGCGCATTGGTCTGCAGGTAGGACTGCATCTTGATCCAGGTGGCGTTCTGGATTTCCCAGGCTTCCGTGGTCAGCGCGCCGCGCACGGCACGCGCATTCTCGCGGGCCTGGCGTAGGCAGGAGGCGATCGACGACGGGTTGTTGGGATCGCGCACCATGAAGTCGATGACGTCCTTCTGCGTGAGCTTGTCGTATTTCTGGTTGTAGCCGTAGAGCAGTTCCGAGATGCCCAACACGGCGCGCCAGCCCTGCTCGGCGTCGTCGGTCGATTGCGGCAGCAGCGCGGTCTGTACATGCACATCGAGCATGCGGGCGGTGTTCTCGGCGCGCTCGGTGTAGCGGGCCATCCAGAAGAGGTGATCGGCGGTGCGGCTCAACATCGTTATTTCTCCAGAATCCAGGTGTCCTTGGTGCCGCCGCCCTGCGACGAGTTCACCACCAGCGAGCCTTCCTTCAAGGCCACGCGCGTCAAGCCGCCCTTGACCATCGTGATCTGCTTGCCCGACAGCACGAACGGGCGCAGGTCCAGGTGGCGCGGCGCGATGCCGGACTCCACATAGGTCGGGCAGACGGAGAGGGCCAGCGTGGGCTGGGCGATGTAGCCGTCAGGCTTGGCGATGATGCGGGCGCGGAAGTCCTCGATCTCCTGCCTGGTCGAGGCCGGGCCGACCAGCATGCCGTAGCCGCCGGCGCCGTGGACTTCCTTGACCACCAGCTTTTCCAGGTTGGCCAGCGTGTAGGAGAGGTCCTCCTTCTTGCGGCACTGGTAGGTGGGCACGTTGTTGAGGATGGGTTCTTCGGAAAGGTAGAAACGCACCATGTCCGGCACGTAGGGATAGATCGACTTGTCGTCGGCCACGCCGGTACCGATGGCATTGGTCAATGTGACCTTGCCGGCGCGATAGGCCTGCAGCAGTCCCGGTACGCCCAGCGCCGAATCGGGACGGAAGGCCAGCGGATCGAGGAAGTCGTCGTCGATGCGGCGGTAGATCACGTCGACCCGCTTGGGGCCGCGCGTGGTGCGCATGTAGACCACGTTGTCCTTGACGAACAGGTCCTGGCCTTCGACCAGTTCCACGCCCATCTGCTGGGCCAGGAAGGCATGCTCGAAGTAGGCCGAGTTGTACATGCCCGGTGTCATCACCACCACCGTCGGATCGGTCACGCCGGCAGGGGCCACCGAGCGCAGATTGTCCAGCAGCAGGTCGGGATAGTGATCGACCGGCGCGATCTTGTGGCGCTTGAAGAGATCGGGGAAGAGCCGCATCATCATCTTGCGGTTTTCCAGCATGTAGGACACGCCGGAAGGCACGCGCAGATTGTCTTCCAGCACGTAGAACTCACCCTCGCCGGCGCGCACGATGTCGACCCCGGCGATGTGTGCGTAGATGTCGTTGACCACGTTCACATCCTGCATCTCGCGCCGGTACTGGGCGTTCTGGAAGATCTGCTCGGGCGGGATGATGCCGGCCTTGACGATCTTCTGCTCGTGGTAGATGTCGTGGATGAACATGTTGAGCGCCTTGACGCGCTGAACCAGCCCGGCTTCCAGCTTGGCCCATTCGGCCTTGTGGATGATGCGCGGGATGATGTCGAAGGGGATCAGGCGTTCGGTGCCGGCATCGTTTCCATAGACGGCGAAGGTAATACCGACGCGGCGGAAGATCAGGTCGGATTCGGCACGTTTGCGGGCGATGATTTCCGGCGATTGCGCGGAAAGCCAGCTGGCGAATTCTGCATAGTGCTGACGCACTTCACGATCTTCGCTGCCGGAGCCTCCTGAATACATCTCATCAAAAAAATGTGCCATAGGTTTGCTTCGCGTTCCCGTGGGGAGCGGGAATCTTTCTAAGTAGGTTGTAACGAAAACAGAGGCGGTAGGTACGGCAAAACACCAGCGGGATTGCAGCGTGAAGCAATGACCCTAGGGGACTGCAGCGGCACGCCAGAGGGGGCGTGCACGAAGAAAGACTAACAGAGCCCTGAAATTTTTGACAGTGGAAAATTGCACGCTTTTGCTCCTCTCATGCGCGGGCCTGCAGCCATGTCCTGCAGACCCGCATTGGCTTCAGTTGTTCCATGGAGTGGGTGCGGGTACCTCGCAGGGCGCCGGCATGTCGATGGTCTTGAAGTCGGCCGGACTGACGATTTCCAGGTACTCCATGTCCGGTGAATAGTCGAACAGGAAGTGCACGATGCCCGGTCGCTGGTGCACGCAGTCGCCGGCCTTGACCAGCGTGACCTCGGTGTCGTACATGAAGCGCGCCCAGCCCTTGAGCATGATGACGATGTGGAAGTTGGCCTCGTGCCGATGCCATCCGGTGCCAGTCTCGGGCGCCATGTTGGCCTTGACCAGCTGCGCTACCACCTGGCCGCCGGTGGCTGCGGCGATGCCCAGGTCGCGGTAGAGGAAGAAGTCGCGCAGTCCGCCCGTTTCATAGGGCGTGTCGCCCTCGCTCACATGCGAGAAGGTGTTTTGCGCCAGTACGCTTGCATCAGCTACGGTATTCATCACATCCATCCTTTCTGCGGTCTCCCGCAATGGGCCTGCGACAAAAAACGGGCGCGATCCTCTTCAATGCGGCGCCCTAGAATTCCACGTCGAGCTCGTCGATATCCTCCGGCTCCTTCTTGGCGGCGGTGATCCATTCCTGCATCTCCGGCATGGCCATGATGCGCTTGGCATAGGCGGTGCAGACGGGATCGAGTTTGACGTCATAGGTCATGAAGCGCGTGACCACCGGGGCATACATGGCATCGGCCATGGTGCGTTGTTCGCCGAACAGGAAAGGCCCGCCGTACTTGGCCAGGCATTCCTTCCAGATGGTGGTGATGCGCACGATGTCGGCTTCCGCGCGCGACCACACCTTGAAGTTGGGGAAGTGTCCCTTCAGATTCATCGGCAGCGCTGCGCGCAGGGCCGAGAAGCCGGAATGCATTTCGCCGCAGACCGAGCGGCAATGGGCGCGGGCGGCCAGGTCGGAGGGCAGCAGCTTGGCGCCGGGGCGGATTTCGTTGAGATATTCGGCAATGGCCAGCGTATCCCATACCAGTACATCGCCATGGTGGAGGCTGGGTACCAGGATGGAGGAAGACAGGAGCAGGATCTCTGCCCGTGCCGACGGGTCGTCCGGCGGCACGATGTCTTCCTCGAAGGAGAGCCCTGCGAACCTGGCCATGAGCCAGCCGCGCAGGGACCACGAGGAGTAGTTCTTGCTGGTGATGCGCAAAGTCGTCTTAGGCATGTCAGTCCTTTTTCTGTTTTGTGCAGGTTGACTTTGGGCACGCTGCCGCGTGAGCGGCGGTGTCATCTTCATCATCTTGATCAGCCCTTCCTGTCTGCGCGTCAGGAAAGGCACAGGCCGGTCACCGGCATGCGAGGGGATTGCTTGCAAAGCTTGTGCCAGCTCGCGGGAAATGCCCGCCTGCCCGACCGCGGGGTTTCCGTGCGGCCATCAATGCCGGTGCAGGGCCTGGAAAAGCGGTGGGCGGCGGCGTTTGCGGCCCATCGATGGCACGGCAATGGCACGACAATTGCATCCCGTGGTCAGCGAGCGGCAGTCAAGGAAACCAAGAAGAGACACTCCCGAGGGCGGCGTTTTCATGATCAATACCTATCAGCTCTACCAGAACTACGCCGACGCCACCGATCCACTGCGGGCCTGTGCCCGCATGATGGCGCCCATGCTGGGCATGACCTGGCCCGGCGTGCCGGCCCAGCCCTATCTGCGCAAGATGGCGTCGGCCTGCGAGGTCTTTGCGCGCACGCAGCTGACCCATACCCGCCCACCCTTCGCCATCGGCGAGGTGGTCGACGGTGGACGCACAATTGCGGTGCACGAGGAAGAAGTCGCCGGTACGCCCTTCTGTGGCCTGCTGCATTTCCGCAAGGAAACTTCGGCCCATCAACCCAAGGTGCTAGTGGTGGCGCCCATGTCGGGCCACTTCGCCACGCTGCTGCGCGGGACCGTCAAGACCTTGCTGCGCGACCACGACGTCTACATCACCGACTGGCGCAATGCACGCGACATCGCCCTGGAGCATGGTCCTTTCGGCCTGGATGAATACGTTTCCCATGTGATCCAGTTCCTCACCGAGCTGGGGCCGGGCGCCCACCTCCTGGCGGTGTGCCAGCCCACAGTGGCGGCATTGACTGCGGCAGCGGTCATGGCCGAGGAGAACCATCCGGCCCAGCCGCGCACCATGACCCTGATGGCGGGGGCCGCTGGATACCCGGGTCAATCCGACCGCCGTCAATGCGCTGGCCAAGAGCAAGCCCATCGCCTGGTTCGAGAAGAACATGATCAGCACCGTGCCGGCACGCCATGCGGGTGCGGGGCGGCGCGTCTATCCGGGCTTCGTGCAGCTGGGGGCGTTCATGAACATGAACCTGAACCGCCACGTCGACGCCTTCCGCAAGCTCTACCATCATCTGGTCGAGGGCGAGGAGGCGCAGGCGGCGCAGATCAAGGATTTCTACGAAGAGTACTTCGCCATGTCCGACCTGCCGGCCGAGTTCTACCTGGAAACGGTGCGCACGGTCTTCCAGGAACATGCGCTGCCGCTGGGCAAGCTGACCTATCGCGAGCGTGTGGTGGAGCCACGTGTCATTCGCCGCACCGCGCTGTTCACCATCGAAGGCGAGAAGGACGACATCTGCGCCGTCGGCCAGACCGTGGCCGCACAGGAAATGTGCAGCAACATCCGGCCCTATATGCGCATGCACCATGTTCAGACGGCGGTCGGGCATTACGGCGTCTTCAATGGCCGGCGCTGGGAAAACGAAATCTATCCGCGTCTGCGGGATTTCATTAATATGCATCACAGGTGAGCCTTCGGCGCCTGTCCCGTCTTGTTGAAGACCTGGTTTTCCGGATCAGAAATCCAGGTTGTCGCAGGCCGGGCACTTACAGTCTCACTTACACTCACAGCGAGGTCGCCTTCAGGATGTCTTCAGAAAAGTAATCAGGCGGTAAGAAAAACAAGGTATGCATGACGGGGCTCTGCGTCTGTCACTGCATGTCGCCAACAACCAAGCCCTGTGCTTGAACCATTGCTTGTCGTAAAGGAATTCCATGTCGATCCACGTGGCCCTGAACCATGTCACCTCTTACAAGTACGACCGTGCCATCAACCTGGGACCGCAAGTCATCCGCTTGCGTCCCGCTCCGCATAGTCGTACGCGCATCCTGAGCTATTCGCTGCGGGTTTTGCCCGAGCCGCATTTCATCAACTGGCAGCAGGACCCGGAATCAAACTACCTGGCACGCCTGGTGTTCCCGGAGAAGACCACTGAATTCAAGATCGAAGTCGATCTGGTGGCCGAGATGTCGGTCATCAATCCTTTCGATTTCTTCCTTGAGCCGTATGCCGAGCAATTCCCCTTCGAGTACGCCAAGGACTTGCAGAACGAACTGATGCCGTACCGGCAGAAGCTGCCGCTGTCGCCGCTGTTCAAGAAATTCCTGGACAGTGTTCCGCGCGAGAAGGTGGGCAGTGCCAACTTCCTGGTGGCGCTGAACCAGAAGCTGGCTTCGCACATCGGCTACACCATCCGCATGGAACCGGGCGTGCAGACGCCGGAAGAAACGCTGGAACTGCAGTCCGGCTCCTGCCGCGATTCGTCCTGGCTGCTGGTGCAGTTGCTGCGCCACCTGGGGCTGGCGGCGCGCTTCGTCTCCGGCTATCTGATCCAGCTGACGGCCGATCAGAAGTCGCTCGATGGTCCTTCTGGCCCCGAGGCCGATTTCACCGACCTGCACGCCTGGTGCGAGGTCTACCTGCCGGGTGCCGGCTGGGTGGGGCTGGACCCGACCTCGGGCCTGTTTGCCGGCGAAGGGCACATCCCCTTGTCCTGCACGCCGGAGCCGGCATCGGCCGCACCGGTGAGTGGCCTGGTCGATCCCTGCGAAGTGGAGTTCGAACACCTGATGTCGGTCAAGCGCATCTGGGAAGCGCCGCGCGTGACCAAGCCCTATACCGAGGAGCAGTGGGCCGAGATCGAACAGCTGGGGCATGCCATCGACGCCGACCTCCAGGCCAATGACGTGCGCCTGACCATGGGCGGCGAGCCGACCTTCGTCTCGCTGGATCATCCGGACGAGCCGGAATGGAATACCGCCGCCATGGGGCCGACCAAGAAGCCGCTGGCGGCCGAGCTGTACCACCGCATGCGCGACAAGTATGCGGCACAGGGCCTGCCGCACTTCGGCCAGGGCAAGTGGTACCCCGGTGAGCAACTGCCGCGCTGGGCGCTCAATTGCTACTGGCGTCGCGATGGCGAGCCGATCTGGATGAACCCGGCCCTGATCGGTGACGAGACCAAGCCCAACGTGACCGACAAGATCGTCACCAGCCACTTCCTGCACCGCGTGGCGCAGCGACTGAAGGTGGATGGCAAGAACGTCTTCCCCGCTTACGAAGACGTGTTCTACTACATGTGGCGCGAGCGCCGCCTGCCGGGCAATGTCGACCCCTTCGATTCGCGGGTGGATGACAAGCAGGAACGCGAGCGCCTGATGCGCGTCTTCACGCAGGGCCTGCAGAGCGCCGTGGGGCATGTGCTGCCGCTGGCGCGACGCGATGATGGACGCGGCTGGCAGAGCGGGGCGTGGTTCCTGCGCAGCGAGCGCTGCTATCTGTATCCAGGCGATTCGCCGCTGGGTTATCGCATGCCGCTGGATTCGCTGCCGTGGGTCAAGGAAGGGGAATACCCGGCGGTGTATCCGGCCGATCCCGCCCAGAGCTTCCGACCCTTGCCCAGCAATACTGAGATCCGTCGTCAGTTGGGTAGCCCCCAGGAGCCAGGTGGACGCGTTGACAGGGCAAGCAGTATGGGAGCGGCCATCGGCGGGGGCGCTGAGGGCAAGATCGGCACTGCCGGTACCGTCGGTAGGGAAACGACTGCCACCCAGGCGGCGCCGGCCAGCTTCGAGTCGGCCAACTGGATCACCCGCACTGCACTTTGCGCGGAAGTGCGCAATGGCGTGCTCTACCTCTTCATGCCGCCACTGTCGCAACTGGAACATTATCTTGAACTCGTGGCCGCCATCGAGGCCGTGGCCGAGGAACTGAAGCAGCCGGTGCTGCTGGAAGGCTACGAGCCGCCCAATGATCCACGCCTGCGCAAGTTCAGCGTCACCCCCGACCCGGGCGTGATCGAGGTCAACATCCAGCCGGCCAACAACTGGAGCGAACTGGTCGAGCAGACCACGCACCTGTACGACGCTGCCCGCGCCTCGCGTCTGACGACCGAGAAGTTCATGCTGGATGGCCATCACTCCGGCACCGGCGGCGGCAACCACATGGTGCTGGGCGGCATCACCACCAGCGATTCGCCATTCCTGCGCCGGCCGGACCTGTTGCGCAGCCTGATTTCCTACTGGCACAACCATCCCTCGCTGTCCTACCTGTTCTCGGGCATGTTCATCGGTCCGACCTCGCAGGCGCCGCGCATCGACGAAGCGCGCAACGACTCGACGGTGGAAATCGAACTGGCCTTTGCCGAGATGGACAAGCAGGTCGCCAAGGGAGAATGCCCACCCTGGCTGGTGGACCGGCTGTTGCGCAATCTCTTGATCGACGTGACCGGCAATACGCACCGCGCCGAGTTCTGCATCGACAAGATGTATTCCCCCGACAGTGCCACCGGCCGTCTGGGCCTGCTGGAATTGCGCGCCTTCGAGATGCCGCCGCATGCGCGCATGAGCCTGACCCAGCAACTGCTGCTGCGCGGCCTGGTGGCGCGTTTCTGGAAGGACCCGTACAAGCCGGCGCGCCTGGTGCGCTGGGGAACCGAGCTGCATGACCGCTTCCTGTTGCCGCATTTCATCGAACAGGACTTTGCCGATGTGATGGCCGACATGAACGAGGCCGGCTATCCCATGCGCGCCGAGTGGTTCGCGCCGCACATGGAATTCCGTTGCCCCAAGATCGGCGACTATGCCGTCAAGGGCATGCAGATCGAATTGCGCACGGCGCTGGAACCCTGGCACGTACTGGGCGAGGAGAACAGCGGCGGCGGTACCGCGCGCTATGTCGATTCCTCGCTGGAGCGCCTGCAGGTCAAGGTCAGCGGCATGGCCTCGGATCGCTACGTGCTGACCTGCAATGGTGTCTCGGTGCCGTTGCAGCCCACCGGCACGGTCGGACAGTTCGTCTCGGGCATACGTTACCGCGCCTGGCAGCCGCCGTCGGCGCTGCACCCGACCATCCCGGTGGATTCACCGCTGACCTTCGATCTGGTCGATACCTGGAACGGCCGCAGCCTGGGCGGTTGCCAGTACCACGTGGTGCATCCGGGCGGACGCAACTACGAGACCTTCCCGGTCAATGCCTTCGAGGCGGAAAGTCGCCGCCTGGCGCGCTACTTCCGCATGAACCATACCCCGGGAAAATTGCGAGTCACCCCGGCGCGGCCGTCTATCGAGTTTCCTTTTACGTTAGACTTACGCTACTTCTAAAACTGAGCCGGGCGCGGCGTCTTGCCGCCTCTGGCGCTGCGCGATGCAGGCCGTCGCGCAGCGCAGCCTGGCCGCCAATGACCTATGCACCAGCGTCTACTGGAGAGCTATTCGGTAGCCAGCGATCGTTTCGACGAGATGCTGGCGGCCGACGGCCGCCTGCGCCCGCACTGGCGAACGCTGATCGACCAGCTTGAAAACCTCTCGCCGGAGATGTTGCGCCGGCGTGCCAACGAGGTGCGTGACGCCATCGCCTCCGATGGCGTGACCTACAACGTCTATGCCGATCCCAAGGGCGCCAATCGCCCATGGGAGCTGGATCTGCTGCCACACCTGGTGTCCTCGGAGGAATGGGATTTCCTGGAGCGCGCCGTAGCGCAGCGGGCGCGGCTGATGAACGGCCTGCTGTCCGACATCTACGGGCCGCAGTCGTTGATCGCCGAGGGTTTGTTGCCGCCGGCGCTGGTGTTCGGTCAGCACGGTTACCTGATGCCCTGCCATGGCTGGCAGCCGCCGGGCGGCGTGCATCTGCATGCCTATGCGATCGACCTGGCACGCTCGGCCGACGGTACCTGGTGGGTGGTCTCGGATCGTACCCAGGGACCGTCCGGCACCGGGTATGCGCTACAGAACCGCCAGATCATGGCGCGTGCCATGCCGGAGGCGCTGCGCGACATGCATGTGGAGTCGCCGCATCGCTACTTCCATACGCTGCGCGCGATGCTGACGCGCCTGGCGCCGTCCGAGGGCGAGGTACCGCTGATCGTGCTGCTGACCCCCGGCCCTTACAACGAAACCTATTCCGAACATGCCTTCCTGGCGCATACGCTGGGCTTCCCGCTGGTGGAAGGGGTGGACCTGACGGTGCGTGGCGAGCAGGTGTTCCTGAAGACCCTGAATGGCCTTCGTCGCGTGCATGCCATCCTGCGCCGCATGGACGACGACTACTGCGATCCGCTGGAGTTGCGCGCCGATTCGGCGTTGGGCGTACCGGGGCTGACGCAGGCGGCGCGCCTGGGCAATGTGGTGATCGCCAATTCGCTGGGCAGCGGCGTGCTGGAGTCGACCGCGCTGCACGGTTTCCTGCCGGCGATCAACGAGCGGCTGTTTGGCGAGCCGCTGATGCTGCCTTCGGTGGCGTCGTGGTGGTGCGGTGAAAAACCTGCGCTGGATTACACACTGGCGCATCTCGATGATCTGGTGATCGTGCCAGCGTTTTCCTCGATGCGCATGCAGCCGGTGTTCGGCCATGCCCTTACCGGCACGGCGCGCCGGCGCCTGATCGAAAGCCTGCAACTGCAGCCGCACGCCTATGCGGCGCAGGAATGGGTGCGCCTGTCGCAGGCACCGGTGATGTCGCGCAGCGGTGACTATCGCCTGATGAACCGCACCATCAGCCTGCGCGTGTTCGCAGTGGCCGATGGCGAAGGCGGCTACCAGGTGATGCCGGGCGGCCTGACCCGGGTGGCGCCGCGCCAGCGGCGGGATGTGGTGTCGATGCAGCAGGGGGGCACCAGCAAGGATGTGTGGGTGTTGCGCGAGGCGGAGCAGTGGGCGCCGAGTGCTGTGGAGGTCGTTCAGGGTGTCAACAACGTCACCGTCATCAAGGGCACGGTCGATGTGTCGTCGCACTCTGGTGAAAACCTGTTCTGGATGGGGCGGTATTCGGAGCGGGTGAAGAACCTCTCGCGCCTGTTGCGGACCACGCTGGAATACACCCTCGATGGCCAGAGCGAAAGCCGGGGCATGCTGGGTAGCGTCTCGTGGATCTGCAGCCAGCTCGGCGTGCAGATGCCCAAGTCGGAACCACGACCGACCATCACCGGCCTGCAGCAGAGCCTGCAGGCGGCGGTGATCGACCCGTCGGTGCCGGTCAGCGTGGCCACGCAATTGCGACAGCTGGCCAATGCCGCCTATCAGGTGCGGGAACATCTTTCGCTGGACAACTGGCATGCGCTGACCAAGATGCCGGCCATGGTGCAGGAACGCATCCATACCCCGGCTGCGGCCCAGCATGTGCTGGGCAATGTGATCGATGCCTGTTCCGGACTGGCCGGGCATGCGCTGGACGACATGACGCGCGATGCCGGCTGGCAGTTCCTGATGGTGGGCCGTCACATCGAGCGCATGGCCAACATGGCCGCGCTGTTCGACAACTTCCTGCGGTTGCCGCCGCAGCGCCAGACGGCGGCGCTGTCGTGGCTGCTGGAGGCGGCCAGCAGTATCGTGACCTATCGGGTGCGCTATCGCCGCACGCCGGAATGGCTGCCGGTGTTGCACCTGCTGGTGTTCGATGTCAGCAATCCGCATGGCATGGCCTACCAGTTCCGCATGCTGCAGCAATACATCAGCGATATCGCCCAGCAGCTCGGCCTGCTCAGCATGAGCATCCCGACGCACCTGTCCAGCCAGCTGGAGGCGATGAACCTGAACGAATTCGCCCACGATCATCCCAACATGGAGCAAGCCAATGCACGCCTGGTGCAACTGATGCGCGATGCCGTCAGCGGCGGCTACATGCTCTCCGATGACCTGTCGCGTCATTACTTCACGCCGCTGACCGCACCGGTCAGCCAGGGGGTCTGAGATGAGTGCGGACAGCCAGCGCGTGGTCTATCGCATCCACCACCAGACCCATTACGGCTATGCGCTACCGGTACGCCTGTCGCATCAGGTGCTGCACCTGACACCACGCGAACTGCCCTGGCAGCAGTGCCTGTCGCATACCGTCAACGTGCTGCCGGCACCGCAGCTGGTGCGCAGCTATGCGGACAATTTCGGCAATATCATCAAGGCCTTTTCCCTCGATACGGACCACACCAGCCTGGATGTGCAGGCCGATTCCTGGGTCGCCTTGACACCCCGTGGCCAGCCGCAGGAGAGCATGGCCTGGGACGAGGCGGCGATGTTGATGGCCTATCACGGCGGGCGGATGATGGCGCCGGGGATGCTGGACGCATCCAATTTCCTGTTCGAATCCTCGCACGTGCGCATCAAGCGTGAATTCATCCGGTATGCGGCTGAGTGCTTCGTGCCGGGTGTGTCGGTGGTGGAGGGGGTACGTGCGCTGATGATGCGTATCCACGAAGAGTTCGCGTTCGATCCGACTGCTACCACTGTCTCCACTCCGGTGACTGAGGTCTTCGTCAACCGGCGCGGGGTCTGCCAGGACTTTGCGCACCTGATGCTGTCCTGTCTGCGCTCCATCGGTCTGGCGGCGCGCTATGTCAGCGGCTATCTGCTGACCGAGCCGCCACCGGGGCAGCCACGCCTGATCGGCGCCGATGCTTCGCATGCCTGGGTGTCGGTGTATTGCCCCGACCCTGCAGGGGGCGAGGGCAGCTGGGTCGATGCCGATCCGACCAATGGCGTCTTCCCCGATACCAGCCATATCACGCTGGGCTGGGGCCGCGATTTCCTGGATATCTCGCCGCTGCGTGGTGTCCTCATCGGCGGCGGCCAGCAGACCATGCAGGTGGCGGTCACCGTCATGCCGGGCGAAGAGGCGCGAGGGCTGCAGCTGTCGATCTGAGGTGGTGCTCTGTGCTCAGGGCGTGCGGATATGGTCGATCAGCGCAATGGTGGCCTCATCCGGTGGCGGCGTGAGCAGGCTGACGATGACCATGGCCGCCATCCCCACCGGCACGCCGAAGATGCCCGCCGAGATCGGTGCGATGTGGAACCACTGTCCCGCTGCACTGCCGCCGAATGACGGGTTGGTGTGCAGCATGTAGTACACGCACATCAGGAAGCCGCACACGATGCCGGCAATCGCGCCGGCCTGGTTGGCGCGTTTCCAGAACACCCCCAATACCAGTGCCGGGAACAGCGTCGAGGCGGCCAGCGAAAACGCTGCGCCCACCATCGACAGGATATCGCCCGGCTTGAGCGAGGCCGCGTAGGCCGCCAGCAGCGCCACCACCAGCAACAGCAGTTTGGAAATGGTCACCCGCTTCTGGGTCGACGCACTGGGGTCGACCACCTTGTAATAGACATCGTGCGAGAGCGCATTGGAGATGGTCAGCAACAGGCCGTCGGCGGTCGACAGCGCCGCCGCCAGGCCACCTGCAGCCACCAGGCCGGAGACGAAATAGGGCAGGCCGGCGATCTCGGGCATGGCCAGCACGATGATGTCGCCATCCATCGAAATCTCGCCCAGTTGCACCAGCCCGTCGCGGTTCAGGTCATTGATGGAGAGCAGCGGATTGAGCTTGTCCATGTTGCCCCAGTAATAGACCCAGTCCGGCAGGTGGCTGTAGCTGCTGCCCACCAGCGAGGTATAGATGTCGTACTTCACCAGCACCGTCAGGGCCGGCACGGTGAGGTAGATCAGCATGATGAAGAACAGGGTCCAGAAGACCGAACTGCGCGCGCCGGCCACGGTGGGCGTGGTGTAGTAGCGCATGAGGATGTGCGGTAGCGCCGCCGTGCCGAGCATCAGGCAGAACACCAGCGCCAGGAAATTGTTGCGCTTGATGTCGGAACTCTGTTTGTCGCGCCCGGGGAAGGGCTCGGTCTGCGAGACCGGCGGTTGCGCCCTGGCCAGGTTGGCGGCGCGGGCTTCGGTCCATTTGCGTTCGGCTTCCTCGGGCGACTTTGGGTAGGCCGACAGCGTGCGACTGGCGGCCTTGATGTCGGCCAGGGACGCGTGCACATCACGGCGGATCTGGTCGGCCTGGTTCTGCGCTTCCACCCGGCCATCGAGCCAGGATTGCGGCAGGTTGCGCAGCCGCCGTTCGTAGTCGTCGGCGCGGGCCTGGAAGATCTGGCGGACTTCCTTTTCCTTGGGATCGTCTTCCAGCTTGTGTTCCATGGCGCTGAGCTTGGGCAGCACCGCGCCGTAGGCCACCGGCGGCACCGGCACCGTTGCGTGCTTGGCGGAAAGCCAGATCACCGGGATCAGGTAGGCGAACAGGATGATGATGTATTGCGCCACCTGGGTCCAGGTGATGGCACGCATGCCGCCCAGAAAGGAGCACACCAGGATGCTGGCCAGCCCGAGGAATATGCCGATGGAAAAATCGATGCCGGTGAAGCGCGACGTGATCAGGCCCACGCCATAGATCTGCGCCACCACATAGGTAAAGGAGATGAGGATGGTGGCCGCCACCGCGAGGATGCGGATGAAGTTGACGCCATGGCTGCCGGCGCGGCCGGGATAGCGGGCAGCGAGGAAGTCGGCGATGGTGTATTGGCCGAACTTGCGCAGGTAGGGCGCAATCAGCAGCGCCACCAGGCAATAGCCCCCGGTCCAGCCGAGGATGTAGGCCAGGCCGTCGAAGCCCTGCAGGTAGAGGCCACCGGCCAGGCTGATGAAGGTGGCGGCCGAGATCCAGTCGGCGGCGGTGGCCATGCCATTGAAGAGCGGCGGCACGCGCCGTCCGGCCACATAGTATTCGGGCACGTCGGAGGTGCGGCAGACCACGCCGATGCCGGCATACAGACCGATGGTGACGAACAGGAACAGGTAGCCGATCCAGGAACGTGGCATGCCTTCGCGTTCCAGGATGGCCAGCACGCACAGGAAGGCGATGAAGCCCAGTGTGTAGAAACCGTAGTAGCGGCATAGGCGCCGGAAGAAGTCCTTGTTACTCTCCATGCCAGGGCTCGCCTTGTTCACGTCTGACCAGTTGTTCGATGCGCCGCATGCGCCGTACGTAGATGACGACGATGGCCAGGTAGATCAGCATCATGCCCTGCGCCGCCATGTAGAAGGAGATCGGCCAGCCGAACAGGTGTACCTGGTCCAGTTCGCGGGCGAAGTAGATGAAGAAGAACGTGGCCAGGAACCACAGCGCCAGCAGCCATCCGGTCATGCGGCGCGTGCGGTGCCATTGGTTGCCGGGGTCGAGGGGAGGGGAGCCGTGGTCCATGTCAGGTGATGTCGTCGAGGAAAGGCGTATTGGGCATCATGCGAAAGCTCACGCGGAACAGGCTGCCCGGTTGTTTGGGATCGGTGCTGCGCGGGTTGTGGGTGATCTCGACGGCGGCATCGTGCTGCTGGGCGATCTCGCGCACGATGGCCAGACCCAGGCCGCTGCCGGTGCTGGGTGTGCCGAGGATGCGATAGAAGCGCTCGAACACGTTGGCGCGCTCGGCGGCGGGGATGCCGGGGCCGTTGTCTTCCACTTCCAGGATGGCCAGGCCGCCCCCTTCGTCGGTGCGGGCGCGCACGGTGACGCGGCCGCTGCCGTCATGCGGCGTGTAATGCAGGGCATTGTCCAGCAGGTTGGACAAGAGCTCGCGCAGCATGATGGCGTTGCCGGTGATCATGATGGGATGGTTGGGCTGCTCGAAACCCAGGTCGATGCGCTGGGTGAAGGACATCGGCACCCACTCCTGCACCACGCTGCGGGCCAGTTCGTTCAATTCCAGTGCGGCCATGCCGCCGGACTGCGATTGCTGGTTCTCGGCGCGGGCCAGCGACAGCAGCTGGTTGACCAGGCGGGTGGCGGTTTCCGAACTCTTGGCCAGTTGTTCCAGCGAGCGGCGCACGTCCACCTGATCATCCTGGCGCAGGGCCAGTTCGGATTGCATGCGCATGCCGGCCAGCGGGGTCTTCATCTGATGGGCGGCGTCGGCGATGAAGCGCTTCTGGATGGCGATGGTCTGCGACAGGCGCGCCAGCATGTCGTTGAGCGACCGGACCAGGGGCGAGATTTCCTCGGGTACCTGGCCGGAGTCGATGGGTGAAAGGTCATCCGGCCGGCGCGCGCGGATGCGCTGCTGCAATTCGGACAGAGGCGACAGGCCACGCGAGAGTGCGAACCACACCAGCGCCAGTGCGACCGGCAGGATCACGAACTGCGGCAGGATCACGCCCTTGATGATTTCGTTGGCCAGCTGGGCGCGCTTTTCCAGGGTCTCGCCGACCTGGACCGTGGCCAGTCGCGGCTCGCGCTGCGCGGCGCGCTGGGCCGGACTACGACGCAGGTCCACCTGCAGCATGGCGATGCGTACGTCGCTGCCGTGCAGGATGTCGTTACGGAACTGCACGGTGCCGATGGTGCTGCGATCTTCTTCGGCCGGCGGCTGCGGCATGTCGACGTCGCCTTCCACATATTCGCCGTTGGGGCCGGTGACCTTGTAGTAGATGTTGTCGATGTCGTCGGCGCGCAGCAGGTCGCGGGCCGAGACCGGCAGGCGCGCGACCACCTTGCCATTGACTTCGGAGACCTGCTGGGCGAGTACGGTGACACTGTCTTCCAGGGCGCGGTCGAAGGGATGGTTGGCGATCGATTGGGCGATCAGGTAAGTGATGGCGATGCTCATCGGCCACAGCAGCAGCAGCGGGGCCAGCATCCAGTCGAGGATTTCACCGAACAGCGAGCGCTGGATGCGCTCCACCGGTTGCGTGGCGAGGGCGGCGCGCCGCTTCTTGCGGGGTGTCTGGCCGGGCTGGGCTTCGGGGTGCGTCTGCGGCTCGGGCGTGGGGGACGCTGCGGAAGAGGGATCACGCGCTGTCATGACGGATCAGCGCAGGCGCGCGTGCGATGTGTGAGGGGGAGGGCGCCGGCTCAGGCCACGCTGTTGGATGCCACCAGTGGTGCGGTACCGGCTTCGGGGAGTTTTTCCAGGCAATAGCCCAGCCCGCGCACGGTAGCGATACGCACGCCGCCGACCTCGATTTTCTTGCGCAGACGATGGACATAGACCTCGATGGCATTGTTGCTGACTTCCTCTCCCCATTCGCACAGGTGGTCCACCAGTTGCTCCTTGGAGACCA
This sequence comes from Herbaspirillum sp. VT-16-41, assembly GCF_001994935.1. NCBI lineage: Bacteria > Pseudomonadati > Pseudomonadota > Betaproteobacteria > Burkholderiales > Oxalobacteraceae > Herbaspirillum > Herbaspirillum sp. VT-16-41. The sequence continues at coordinate 197,347 of NZ_MUXB01000120.1, read as the reverse complement.
GGCGACCCGTGCGTTGCAATAATACTTCCAGAAGTCCCAGTTCCCGCGCCGATAATTCCAGCATCTGCTCACCGATATAGGCGATGCGACCGACCTGGTCGAAGGACAGCGGGCCGTGCTTGATCACGGTGGGGCCGCCACCGGCGCCGCGCCGGGTCAGGGCACGCACCCGGGCCTCCAGCTCCGACAGGGCAAAGGGCTTGGCCATATAGTCGTCTGCGCCCAGGTCCAGGCCCTGCACACGTTGCTCGACGGAATCGGCGGCTGTCAGGATCAGCACCGGCAGGCGCGAATTGCGCGCGCGCAGGCGGCGCAACACTTCCAGGCCGGACATCTTGGGCAGGCCCAGGTCCAGGATCAGCAGATCGAAGTCCTGGGTCGACAGGGCCGAATCGGCTTCCACGCCATTCTTGACACAATCGGCGGCATAGCCGGAATGGCGCAGGGACCGGGTCAGACCGTCGGCCAGTACGCTGTCGTCTTCAGCAAGGAGGATGCGCATAGGAATCGGTCAGCGAGTCGGACTCGGCTGATTTGTCTCGGATGGTTGAATTGTTATGGTAATTTTCCTTCATATTCCACTAATTCAATTGCCAATGCAAATCAGGGAAATCCTGATAAACCGGGCAGCTTGATGCGCCGATCGCATGAAATGTAACAATTCCGGGATAGCGCATTGAACTATGACGCTTTGGCCTTATAGTATCGAGGCCGGCAACATTTACTTGCTGCCAGCGCAATTTTTGTTGATATAATTTCTCGCATCATTTGCTGGAAAATCTGATGAAACGTTTGTGGGTGCTTCTGCTGATCTGTCTGTTACCGGTGCAAGTTTTTGCAGCGGTGCTGACGTACGCCAGCTCGATGGCCGCAACCGATTTCTCCGTCCCGGTTCCGACCCACGCCACCGTGGCGGTGCAGCATCTTGCTGCCAAGACCGTTTCCCTGGCTGACCATGCCGCTACCGACGACCAGTCGCACGCCGTGGTGGCCGACGCCGCCGTCAATGACGATGACGGTGCCGGTTATGCCGACAGCGGTGAAGATTTTTCCACGCACGCGGGCATCGGCGACGAACCCGTGCTGATCCAGTCGCTGGCCGTCGTGCCGCAAACTTCCCGTCTGGCGCCCGCTCTGCGTAGCGATGCCGCCATGCAACCTCCCTTCCTGCCCCGCGCAGGACGTCCTCCCCGGGCCTGATCCCGTCGCCTAGCGCGACTGTCCTGCCGCGCCCGCGGAATTGCCCTTGAACCCCTGAGGCCACGCGTGCTGCGACTGCAGTGACATGCGCGTTCGCGACCTGCGCCCGCCTGCCTGCGCCGGCGCTGAACCAGCCAGGGTACCTCACCAGTTTTACGAATTACGGCCGATGTGACCGCATCACATCATCAGAATCCTCTAGGAGAAAGCATGAAAAAAGCATTTGTCGCGCTGATAGTGGCGGTGATGACGCTGTCTGTTGGCATTTCGACCGTTGAAGCCAAGCGTCTTGGTGGTGGCGGCTCGATCGGCAAACAGTCCTCCGGCGCCAGCCGTCAGGCGCAGAGTCCTGCCCCGATGCAACAGAACCAGGCCGCTGCCGCCAAGCCGGCCGCCCCTGCCGCCGCACCGGCTGCTGCCGCAGCCAAGCCGAGCATGTGGAAGGGCCTGCTGGGTGGCGCGCTGCTGGGCCTGGGCCTGGGCGCACTGCTGTCGCACTTCGGCCTGGGTGGCGCCCTGGCCAGCATGATCAGCACCATCCTGACCGTGGCCCTGATCGCCCTGGCGATCATGTTCGTGATCCGTCTGTTCCGTCGCAAGCAGGAAGCTTCGCAGCCGACGCCGGCCTGGGCTGGCGCGGCGCCGCAAGCCTCTGACAATGCCTCGGCCACGCCCCAGATCGGCTCGATGTTGAAGACCGGCGAAGCGCCTGCAGCTGCACCGCAAGGTGGTTTCGGTGGCGGTTTCGGCAATGCCGAAGCGGTCCCGGCCTACGGCGTCCCGGCGGGCTTCGACACGGTGGGCTTCGTGCGCAATGCCAAGACCTATTTCATCCGCCTGCAAGCGGCATGGGACAAGGCCGACATCAACGACATCCGTGAATTCACCACGCCCGAAATGTTCGCCGAGCTGCGTCTGCAGATCCAGGAACGCGGCGCTGCTTCCAACCAGACCGATGTGGTCTCTCTGGATGCTGAAGTGCTTGGCGTGGAGACCGTGGGCAATGATTACCTGGCCAGCGTCAAGTTCTTCGGTTTCATCAAGGAAGATCCGACTGCTTCGCCTGCCCAGTTCGCCGAAATCTGGAACCTGTCCAAGCCGGCTGCCGGCCAGGGTGGCTGGGTGCTGGCAGGTATCCAGCAACTGGACCCGGTGTCGGCGTGATCGCATCACGACGGTCCATGAAGTTCATGTAGCAAGTATCAGTTTGAAGTATCAGTTTGGCGCGGAAGGCGGCGGTTAGTGGATGAGCGTCGCCAGTCCGTTTTACCGCCGGCTTTTGCCGGCGGTTTTTTTTTGTGCATTCCACGCCAGTCGTTTTTCAGGAAGTGTTCCGCAAAGACGCTGTTTCCCGTCTTGCGCTGTTTCGTACCGACATCCCATCCTTGCCTTCTGCAAAAAAAAGCACCGCATCAGCGGCGCTCGTTTCATTCATCCCGGCTATCTTGCCTGTGCTTTTCGCGCCGGCGGGCACGTCCTTCCGAAAGCGGAAACAGCAGCGCCACCACAACCAGAAAAGCCAGCAGCAGAAGGGTGATGCGATCCAGGCCGTCCATGGTCAGCCTTGCCCCGGTGTCCAGATCGCGACATCGCTGGTATTGACCTTTCTGGGTAGCAGGCCGGCGGCGAAGAAGGTATCGGCGATACGTTGCTGTTCGCCCAATGCATCCAGCCTGACGGCGCGCACCTCATAGCTGCGCCGGCTGTTGGCCAGGGCGATGGTCTGTGCATCAAGCCCCCAGAGCGGCGCCAGGAAGGCAGCCGTCTGGTCGGGCTGTTGCTTGGCTTGTATCCCTGCCTTCTTCAATTCATCGAACACTACCTGGAGGACATCCGGACGCGCCTGGGCAAAGCTGGCGGAGGCCAGGTAGTAACGCTGATAGTCTGCCACGCCGCGCCCATCGGCCAGAATGCGCACCTGCGACTGCCGCTGCACACCCGCCAGGAAGGGATCCCAGGTCACCCAGGCATCGACGCTGCCACGTTCGAATGCAGCGCGCCCATCGGCTGGCGACAGATAGGCGGCATCGACATCGCTGAATTTCAGGCCCGCCTTTTCCAGGCTGGCGATCAGCAGATAGTGCACGCCGGCAGCCTTGGTCACCGCAATCTTCTTGCCCTTGAGTTCGCTCACCTGGCGCAGCGGCGAATCGGCACGCACGACGATGGCCTGGGCCGATGGCGAGGGTGACTCCTGTGCCACATAGGCCAGCTTGGCCCCGGCCGCCTGGGCGAATACGGGAACCGTATCGGCAACGTCCGCACTGAGGTCGATACCGCCGACATTGAGCGCTTCCAGCAGCGGCAGGCCACTGGTGAACTCGTGCCAGCTGATCTTCGCGCCGGACGGTCCGAGACGCTTTTCCAGTGTGCCATTGGCCTTGATGATGGTCAGCAGGGTGGATGACTTCTGGTAGCCGATGCGGATGGTCTTGTTATCGTTCTGGGCCTGAGCATTCGGCTGCAGCAGCGCACCCAGGCCGAGCGCGGCCGGTGCCAGGCCGAGAAAATGTCTTCGTCGCATGGATTCGTTCTCGTGAGATAGGGAAGGGCGACGCCGCCTGTGAACGACCCGGATGGGGCCATACCCGCGTAGCGGCGCGACAAACCAGCACTCTAAGCACGAAGCCCGGGTGACAGAACGACTATTTTCACACTTGGATATGCGCTTTGCGTATGTGACGCTGGCGCCATGGGTCGATCAGTCGATCGCGCCCTTGCCGACCCGTTTCAGGGCAGGCACAGCTCGAACAGCGCGCCGCCGTCCGGATGATTGGACAGGCGCGCCTCCCCGTGGCGCGTCTCCTTGTTGTGGGCGGTGGCAATCGCATTGCACAGGTCCATGCCCAGGCCGGTCGAGGGCTTCTTTTCCTGGGTGCCGATGCCGGGGCCGTCGTCGCGTACCGTGAAGATCACTCCGCCTTCCGGATGCTTGCGACAGCCGAGCACAATGCGGGTGCGGGCAAAACGCCCGGCATTCTGCAGGGCTGCTTCCAGCGCCAGGGCCACCAGGTGTTCGTCGAAGAAACCGATGACCGGCATATCGCTCTCGTCCACGGTCAGGGCGATCTCGCTGCTGCGGCTGACCGCCTGCTCGCGCGCCAGTGCCTCCAGGAAATCCAGTGGCGAGACCGCCTCGACCTGCGCGCGCAGGCCTTGCGAATCGGCCTTGTACAGCGTCAGGAAGGCGATCAGCTTTTCCTGCAAGGCCAGGCAGGTGACATGGGCTTGCTGGGCGCGTGGCACGTCGTCGGACAGGCGGCGCAATTCCCCCTCCAGCACGCCCAGGGAGTTTTTGATGTCGTGAATGATGATCGCGGCAAGCTTGGGGTCCATGGTCAGCTCTTCGGGGCTACTTTGCTCAGGGTATCGCGCAGGAACTTGTGCATCTTCGCGACTCTATCGTTGCCCGGGATAAGGCGATCCAGCGTGGCCAGGTAACGGCGCACGCGCTTGACGTATTCTTCGTTCCAGCCGCGCTGGCTCATCCACAGCAGATGCAGCTGCGCCGAGGCCAGCAGCACGCCGGTATTCTCGGGCATGCTGGCCAGCGCCTCTTCCAGCTTGGCCAGCGATTCGTCCGGCTTGGCGCTGCGCATGAGGGCGTTGGCTTCGGCGATGATGCTCATGCAATGCTTGACGGCACCGTCGATCAGCTCTTCGGCCAGACCGGCCCGGCCAGTATCGGCAAGCACCTTGCGTGCCAGCATCTGGAGGGTTGTGTTTTCGTGATCGGACTTGATGGCCTCGGCGATCAGCTTGGCGCCTTCCTCGTCCTTGCCCATCGAGAAGGCGGCCTTGGCCAGCGCCAGCGTGGTGGTGTCGGAGGACTCCTTGGCGGCAGCCTGGCGTGCGGTCTCGAACGCCTGCTGGGCCGAGATCGAGTCGCCCAGCTGCACGTAGGCCTGCGCCTGGACAGCGGCCTGCGCCGAGACGAAGATGCTGGATTCCTCGTAGCGGCGCGGGGCGGCTTCCAGCAGGCGCAGCGCGGCGTCGGGGTCGCCACTGTCGACGTGCACCTGCGCCAGCGACAGCAGGTCGGTGGGCTGTGCCGTCAGAGAACCCTTGGTGTGCTTGAGTACCCTGTCATAGGCTTCGCGTGCCTGGTCCAGGTGGCCGCTGCGATAGGCCACATCACCCACCAGGCGACTGCGGCGCGCCGAAGGGATGATTTCGGACGACTTGGTGAGCGCTTCCAGTGCACCTTCCTGGTTGCCCTGTGCTTCGTCGATCTGCGCCAGCAGGTCGTAGGCGGCGATGAACTGCTTGTTCTGCGCCAGCACCTCTTCCACGATGATGCGGGCGTCGTCCATCTGGCCAGCCACGATGTTGCAGCGCGCCAGGCCGATCTTGGCCCACACCAGGTCGTCGCGCATGGCCAGTGCCTGCTTGTAGACTTCGCGGGCTTCGTCGATGCGGCGCTGCTCGATGAGCAGCGTGCCCTTGGTCTTCATGATTTCCACGATCCACTTGGGCGCTGCCTTGAGGACGTTGTCGCATTCCAGGATGGCACCGGAGATGTCCTTGCGCTTCATCTTCTCGGTCACCGGCAGCATGGCGTGCTGCTTTTCCAGCAGGCGGTCCACGCGCTCGGCGATGCGGCTGGCCGTCAGCGGCTTGAGCATGTAGGCGTCCGGCTGGAACTCGGCGGCGCTGGCCACAAGGTTGTAGCCGCTCTCGGCGGTGACCATGATGAACATGCAGGTCGGCGAGAGCATGTTCTGGGTGCGGAAGAACTCCAGCAGTTGCTGGCCGTTGCTTTCCTTGTTCAGGTTGTAGTCGCAGATGATCAGGTCATACGTGCCAGACTGCACGAAACGGATAGCCTCATCCGGCGTGGCGGCCTGGTCCACCTTGGTCACCCCGAGCTGCCCGAGGTGCATGCGGATGTTCTGGCGCATCGTCGGCATGTCGTCGATGACCAGGCAGCGCAGGGCGCTGATATGGCTGAAGGGCACTAAACTCATGAGAACTGTCTGTCTAACGATCTATCGGTCTTGATTGCGGCAGGCGACACCGGATGAGCTGATGTTGCTGCGATGCAATAACTGGCGAGATGACTTGCTGTACGCGTTCATTGACGCATAGCTGACGAATTATTCCTACCAACTCGCGAGTGTGCCGTTTTTTTTCCTTCCATGCATCATTCCTCTTTGAATTTGGACTTCCTCAAGGGTCAGCTCTCTTATAATTGTGGTTTTCGGCCGCCGATTATCGTTGCCTGATAGCGTTTGTGTCTGATGCACACAAAAACGCTTGCACGAAGCACTGTTTTTTTATACAGTATCGCTCTATCGGGGCGGTCATCATCCTCTGCCTCCGGGCAACATCAGCAAGACCGCAAGACTCCCCCCCCCCTGAACCCCTTCTTCACGACATTTTGCCGAGAGAGATTTATGGACGACAAAAAAGCTGCGAACAACTCTGAGAAGAGCAAGGCGCTGGCCGCCGCGTTGGCACAGATTGAAAAGCAGTTTGGCAAGGGCTCGGTGATGCGCATGGAAGACGGCGTCGTCGCCGAGGAAATCCAGGCCGTCTCCACCGGTTCCCTGGGCCTGGACATCGCGCTGGGCATCGGTGGCCTGCCACGTGGCCGCGTCATCGAGATCTACGGTCCGGAGTCCTCCGGCAAGACCACCCTGACCCTGCAATCGATCGCCGAGATGCAGAAGCTGGGCGGCACCTGCGCCTTCATCGACGCCGAGCACGCCCTGGACGTCACCTATGCGCAAAAGCTGGGCGTGAACCTGAACGACCTGCTGATCTCGCAGCCGGACACCGGCGAACAGGCCCTGGAAATCACCGACGCCCTGGTGCGCTCCGGTGCGGTCGACCTGATCGTGGTGGACTCCGTGGCAGCGCTGACGCCCAAGGCCGAAATCGAAGGCGACATGGGCGACTCCTTGCCCGGCCTGCAGGCCCGTCTGATGTCGCAAGCCCTGCGCAAGCTGACCGGCAGCATCAACCGCACCAATACTACTGTCATCTTCATCAACCAGATCCGCATGAAGATCGGCGTCATGTTCGGTAATCCCGAAACCACCACCGGTGGCAATGCGCTGAAGTTCTACGCCTCGGTGCGCCTGGACATCCGTCGTACCGGCTCCATCAAGTCCGGTGACGAAGTCATCGGCAGCGAAACCAAGGTCAAGGTCGTCAAGAACAAGGTTGCACCTCCGTTCCGCGAAGCTCACTTCGACATCCTGTATGGCGAAGGCACTTCCCGCGAAGGCGAAATCCTGGATCTGGGCTCCGAGCACAAGGTCGTGGAGAAGTCCGGCGCCTGGTACAGCTACAACGGCGAGCGCATCGGCCAGGGCAAGGACAACGCCCGTAACTACCTGAAGGAACACCCGGAACTGTCGCGCGAGATCGAGAACAAGGTCCGCGTCGCACTGGGCGTGCCTGAACTGGCAGGTGGCACCGCCGAGGCACCAGCCTCCTGATCCCAAGGTCTTCACGTACCACCATGGCGGCAGGGTTTGCCTGAGCCTTGAGGTCACGGTGGTGCCTGTCCCGCTTCGCCCCCGGCGCCGGTCCGGCCGGGAGTGGAGCTGAAGTACCGGCCGCATCGTTCTGTTGCTGCCTCGTTTCAATACAATACGGTTCCATCGTTTTTTCTTCGTGTTCTTCACCGTCACATCGCCCGTGTAGTCGAACGTCATGCCCAGACCGCCGATCAGCCTGAAAGCACGGGCGCTCAAATATCTCTCTTCACGTGAGCATAGTCGCCTGGAACTTGCGCGTAAGCTTGCCCCTTACGCGCAAGAGGGTGATGACATCGACGCGCTCCTGCAGTGGCTGGAGCAGTCCCGTTTCCTTTCCCAAGAACGATTTTCCGAATCGCTGGTGCATCGCCGCTCGGCCCGTTATGGCAACCAGCGCATCTTTTCCGAGTTGCATGGACACGGCATTGAAGGGGAAGCCATCGCCGAGTTGAAGGCCGACCTGGCAGCAGGAGAGGGCGAGCGCGCCGCGCAGGTCTTGCGCCGCAAATTCAGTGCGCCGCCGGCCGATGCTGAAACTCGGGCCAAGCAGATGCGCTTCCTGCAGCAGCGCGGTTTTTCCCACCGCAGTATCCGCGAAGCCTTGCAGACCGCTTGGAGCGACGAGGAGGAACCGTCGTGAGCAAGGGTGATCCCCTTTCTTGATGCGCTCAGCCGCAGGCCAGGGAGCCATGCGCTCACATCCGGTGGCCCCTCGGATCCCGGGTATTGCCGGCCAGGGACTCTCCACTGCGTTTGCATTTTTCCTTGCCCGGCCGACTTCTTGCCGAGGACTCGAAATACCGCCCAGCTGTCCTGCCATATGGAAAAGCTATCCCTTTCGGGCCGCTGTTAGCGCTACCGGCTAACAGCCCGGCTGGCCTGTGCTAGAATTCGGAAGTTTTTGCTGCGGCGCGCAAGCCTGAGGAGATATCGCGTGTTGCCGGTTTGTCAAAACGGCGCAACGATGCAAGGCCCATGTAGCAGCAGGAATGGATAATGCGGACGCTTCGGCGCAAGCTGGCGCGTTTCGAATATCAGACCAACTAAAGCAGACGGCATGCACATGCCCAATTCTACGAATTCACTAGCAACCCGCGCAGCTCACGCCTGCGCCCGTCTCCGTCCGTCTCCGGATGTGACACCCGCCTGCGGGTTGCTGTCTGCTTTCTCGTCGGCCGGCATGCTGCCGGCTACCGAATTTCAATCCGGCAAGTTTTATTCATTCAGTGTCTAAAGGGAAGCTCCCATGAAAATCCATGAGTATCAGGGTAAAGAAATCCTGCGCCAGTTCGGCGTAACCGTGCCGCGCGGCATTCCTTGCATGTCGGTCGACGAAGTCGAAGCGGCAGCCCAGAAGCTGGGCGGCCCGGTGTGGGTCGTCAAGGCCCAGATCCATGCAGGCGGTCGCGGCAAGGGCGGCGGCGTGAAGGTGGCCAAGTCGATCGAACAGGTCAAGGAATACGCCAACCAGATCATGGGCATGCAACTGATCACCCACCAGACCGGTCCTGAAGGCCAGAAGGTGCGTCGCCTGCTGATCGAAGAAGGCGCCGACATCAAGAAGGAACTGTACGTTTCCCTGGTGACCGACCGCGTTTCGCAAAAGGTCGTGCTGATGGCCTCCAGCGAAGGTGGCATGGACATCGAAGAAGTTGCCCACAGCAACCCGGAAAAGATCCACAACGTCATCATCGACCCGATCGATGGCCTGACCGACGCGCAAGCCGACGACGTGGCCGCCAAGATCGGCGTGCCGGCCGCTTCCATCCTGGAAGCCCGCAAGAACCTGCAAGGCCTGTACAAGGCTTACTGGGAAACCGACGCTTCCCTGGCTGAAATCAACCCCCTGATCCTGACCGGCGACGGCAAGGTCATCGCTCTGGACGCCAAGTTCAACTTCGACTCCAACGCCCTGTACCGTCACCCGGAAATCGTCGCCTACCGCGATCTGGACGAAGAAGATCCGGCTGAAGTCGAAGCCTCCAAGTTCGACCTGGCCTACATCTCCCTGGACGGCAACATCGGTTGCCTGGTCAACGGCGCCGGCCTGGCCATGGCCACCATGGACACCATCAAGCTGTTCGGCGGCGAGCCGGCCAACTTCCTGGACGTGGGCGGCGGTGCCACCACCGAGAAGGTCACCGAAGCCTTCAAGATCATGCTGAAGAACCCCGAACTGAAGGCCATCCTGGTCAACATCTTCGGCGGCATCATGCGCTGTGACGTGATCGCCGAAGGCGTCATCGCTGCTTCCAAGGCTGTCTCGCTGAAGGTGCCTCTGGTGGTCCGCATGAAGGGCACCAACGAAGACCTGGGCAAGAAGCTGTTGGCCGATTCCGGTCTGCCGATCATCTCGGCCGACTCCATGGAAGAAGCCGCACAAAAGGTCGTGGCAGCTGCCAAGTAAGTAACCCAACACGAAAGCCTGCGCGGCGCGAGCCGCCGGCTGCGAGCAATTGCAGCACCGGGCGCCGCCAGCGGCGCAGGCATCACAGTCAAGGAAGAGAAATGTCGATCCTCATCAACAAAGACACCAAGGTCATCACCCAAGGTATCACCGGCAAGACCGGTCAGTTCCACACCCGCATGTGCCGCGACTACGCGAATGGCAAGAATGCCTTCGTCGCCGGCGTGAACCCGAAGAAGGCTGGTGAAGACTTCGAAGGCATCCCCATCTATGCCAACGTCACCGAAGCCAAGAACGCCACCGGCGCCACCGTGTCGGTGATCTACGTGCCGCCCGCCGGCGCTGCTGCCGCCATCTGGGAAGCTGTCGAAGCCGACCTGGACCTGGCCATCTGCATCACCGAAGGCATCCCCGTGCGTGACATGCTGGCCCTGAAGGACCGCATGGCCAAGGCCGGTTCCAAGACCCTGCTGCTGGGCCCGAACTGCCCCGGCCTGATCACCCCGGACGAAATCAAGATCGGCATCATGCCGGGTCACATCCACAAGAAGGGTCGTATCGGTGTGGTTTCCCGCTCCGGCACCCTGACCTATGAAGCCGTGGGTCAGCTGACCGCCCTGGGCCTGGGCCAGTCCTCCGCCGTCGGTATCGGTGGCGACCCGATCAACGGTCTGAAGCACATCGACGTCATGAAGGCCTTCAACGACGATCCGGACACCGACGCCGTCATCATGATCGGTGAAATCGGTGGTCCTGACGAAGCCAACGCTGCGCGCTGGATCAAGGACAACATGAAGAAGCCGGTGGTCGGCTTCATCGCCGGCGTGACCGCGCCCCCGGGCAAGCGCATGGGCCACGCAGGTGCCCTGATCTCCGGTGGTGCTGATACCGCTGAAGCCAAGCTGGCCATCATGGAAGAGTGCGGCATCAAGGTCACCCGCAACCCGTCGGAAATGGGTCGCCTGCTGAAGTCGGTGCTGTAAGATTGCCGGCCGTTTTTCGCCGGTCTCCTCGGAGGCGGGCGAAAGGCAAGCTCAGCCAGACCTGTAGTACACGCAATACCAGCATGGGGAGCTCCGGCTCCCCATGTCGTTTTATGGAAGGCGCGAAGTCTGTCGTGAGGACGGGCGCGCATCGACCAGAGCTAGCACAGAAGGCTGTGACGGCACTAAGCTCGGTGACCGTGGTCATCCTGCCATACGCCGCTTTCTCTGGCGGACACGTTTTCGCAAAGGACAAGCATGGAATTCCTGGCCAACCTGAACTGGGTCGCGGTCGCGCAGATCATCCTGATCGACATCCTGCTCGGTGGCGACAATGCCATCGTAATCGCGCTGGCCTGCCGCAATCTGCCGGACAATCTGCGTATGAAGGGCATTGTCTGGGGTACCGTGGGTGCGATTGGCATCCGCATCGCCCTGATCGCCTTTGCCGTCACCATGTTGCAACTGCCCTTCCTGAAGCTGCTGGGCGGCGTCCTGTTACTGTGGATCGGCATCAAGCTGCTCAACGAGGATGACGAACACACCGACGTCAACGGCAGTGACCGCCTGTGGGGCGCTGTCAAGACCGTGATCGTGGCCGACCTGGTGATGAGCGTGGACAACGTGATCGCCATCGCCAGTGCTGCCGAACAGGCGGCCGGCGAGCACCAGTTGCTGCTGGTGGTGTTCGGCATCGTGGTCAGCATTCCCATCATCGTCTGGGGCAGCACGCTGGTATTGAAGCTGATGGAAAAATTCCCGGTGATCGTCACCCTGGGCGCGGCTCTCCTGGGCTACATCGCCGGTGGCATGATCTTCAGCGACAGCGCCGTGCAGTCCTGGCTGCGGGATTTCATCGCCGATACCGAATTCGTCTTGCCCGGCGCCGCCGTGCATTTGAGCCTGCCCGGCCTGGTGGGCGCCATCGGAGTGGTGCTGACCGGTCTCACGCTCAAGCGCAGGAAGCAGGCGTAGGCCCATCTGGCCCCGGGATGGACCGGTTGGCGATTGACGCAGGTCAGCGCCGGTCCGCTTCAAAACTGTTAGTTTCGCAATTTATTCGCTAGTCGGCCTAGCCAACGCTGCCGATACTGGAAGCGCCCTTATCACCTTCACGAGGAATCCATGAAACCAGTCGTCTCCCGTCGCGCTCAACGCGGCTTTACCCTGCTTGAACTGATGGTCACGCTGGCCATCATCGGCATTCTCGCCATGCTGGGCGCTTCGCAATACCAGGACTACATCGCCCGCGCGCGCGTGGCCGAAGGCTTCAACCTGGCCGAGCCGTACAAGCTGGCCGTGACCGAACAGATCAGCTCCAACAACGGCGTCTTCACCGTGGCGCAACTGGGCCTGCCGACCTTCACGCCCACCGACAACGTGAGCAAGATCGACGTCTCGCCGATGGAAAAGCGCGGCGTGGGCGGCGTCATCACCATCACCTACAGCGCACGCGTGGGTGAGGGCGGTACGCTCACGCTGACCCCGACCATCAGCTCCGGCACCATCCAGTGGCAGTGCGCCGCCAAGGATGTGAAGCAGGCCGCCACGCCGGAAGGTGCCACTGCCAACACCGGCTTTGCCGCCGGCTCCCTGCCGGCCAAGTACGCACCGGCCAACTGCCGCGGTTGATCCGCTGCCTGGTCTGACATGCCAAGAAAAAAACGCGCCGTCAGGCGTAATGCCGTTCAGTTAAGCTTGTTACCAGCCCGAAAACCTGCTCAGACTTTGCTTGCGCCACCGCTGACCGTTCGTCCTGAGTAGCGGCGTAGCCGCGTATCGAAGGCCCGCCACAAGCTGAGCAGCGCCTTCGATACGGCCCTAAAGGGCCTACTCAGTCCGAACGGTTTCAAATGGCTTGAAGAGAACCAAGCAAAATCGCCGCGCCAAAGTCATCTGGCGCGGCGATTTTTTCTTAACTGAACGGCATTACGCCGTCAGGCGCGTTTTTCATTTCAGGGAGCCGTGGCGCTTCAGGGCCGCGCCATCGTGATATCGCTCTTGCCGCCGCGCTTCTCGGTCACGCAGATGTCAGTCATGACCATGGTCTTGTCGACTGCCTTGCACATGTCGTAGACCGTCAGCAGACCCACCTGCACGGCGGTCAATGCCTCCATTTCCACACCGGTCTTGCCGAAGGTTTCCACACGTGCGGTGCAACGCACGGAAGCGCTGCCGGCGTCGGTCTCGAACTCCACCGAGACATGCGTCAGTGCCAGTGGATGGCAAAGGGGGATCAGGTAGCGTGGCTGGCTGCATGCGGATCACGCCAGTGGCCAGGGCCACCCGGTGGGTCTCGTGCTTGCCGCCGACATCGACCATGTGCGCCTGTCCGCCCTGGTCGAAGTGAGTGAGGCCGCCGTTGGGCGCGTGTTCGCCGGATGTGTTCATGCTGATTCGCTCTAGGTGAAATGGAGGGAAAGGAGCGGGTATCATAGCAGCCAGCCCGCAGCCCGCGCTGCTCCGACTTCCACGCCAGCCCTGACCGTTACCGATGTCGTCCATGCCACCCACCGTTTCCGATGTGTCCCGCCGTTTCCGTCTCCCCGCGCGCCGGCTGCTGGCCCGCTATCTGAGTGCGGCCTTGCTGCTGCTGCCGGCGGCGCCCTTGACCCTGCTACCCCATCCGGGCGTGGCCCAGGGATTGCCCACGCTGGGCGATACCGAACGCGAAGGTCTTTCGCCGCTGATGGAGCGCAAGCTGGGTGAGGAAATCATGCGTGACATCCGGACCGACCGCGACTATGTCGACGACGGCCCGATTTCGGAATACCTCAATAACTTCGGCCAGAACTTGGTCTCCATCCACCCCGAGGTGAGGGGCGAAGCCGGTTTCGATTTCCAGTTCTTCATGGTGCGCGATCCCATGCTGAACGCCTTCGCGCTGCCGGGCGGCTTCATCGGTGTCAATAGCGGGCTGGTGCTGGCCGCGCAATCGGAGTCCGAACTGGCCGGCGTGATGTCGCACGAAATCGGTCACGTGGCGCAGCGCCATATTGCCCGCATGCTGGGCCAGCAGAAGCAGAACTCGATGATCCAGCTGGCCGCCATCGTGCTGGGCGCATTGGCCGGAGTGTCCAAGGCCGGGGGCGATGCGGCGATGGCCACCATGATGGGCGGTACCGGCCTGGCCGTGCAGCGCCAGCTCAACTTCAGCCGCGACGCCGAGCGCGAGGCCGACCGCATCGGCCTGCAGATCATGCGTGATGGCGGCTTCGATCCTTCCGGCATGGTCACCTTCTTCGGTCGTCTGCAGGCGGCCTCGCGCAACTACACCGATGCCGTGCCGCCTTACCTGATGACGCACCCGCTGACCACCGACCGTATCGCCGACATCGAAGCCCGCATCCGCGACCAGCGCTACAAGCAGCGTGTGGACAATCCCGAATTCCAGCTGGTGCGGGCGCGCACTCAGGTGCTGCAGAACGACAGCGTGCAGGGCCTGCGCGACAATGTGCAGAAATTCACCGACCAGGCCAAGCAGAACACCAAGTTGCAGACCGCCGCCGCCAAGTACGGGCTGGCCTACACCTACTACCGCCAGAACCGCTTCGACCAGGCCGAGACCGCCTTGAAGGAAGCCCAGGAAGCTGCCATCCCGATGAAGACCGGCATCATGTTCGGCAGCCTCGACATCGATATCAAGATCGCCCGCAAGCAGGCCCCGCAGGCGCTGCAACTGGCCGACCGCCTGCGCCAGCAGTTCCCGATTTCACGCACCATCGCGCGCCAGTATGCCGATGCCCTGATCGCCGCCCGGCGCTACGACGAGGCCGTCGCCTACCTGCGCGACCAGGCCCAGCTCTACCGTGCCGATGCCCAGGTCCAGCAGTTGCTGGCCAAGGTCTACGCGGCCCAGGGCAAGCAGGCCTTGCAGCACATGGCGCTGGCTGAATCGTATGCGCTCAATGGCAGCCTGCTGGCGGCCATCGATCAGTTGGGGATTGCGCGCAAGGCGCCCGATGCCACCTTCTACGACCAGTCGCAGATCGACGCGCGCGAGCGTGAATGGAAGGCGCGCTGGAAAGATGAACAGAAAGACATGAAGGAGCGTGGCTAGCCGCGACACACGGCCCTAGTCCTGGCGCGGGCGGCTGACGAAGCTGAAGCGTTGTTCCAGCTGGCTGCCAGCCACGCGCTGCAGCGGGAGCGATTGGCCTCCCAGCTTGAAACGGGGCGCGGCCTCGTCGGCCCCTTCCAGCCAGCGCATCAGGGCATCCTCATCCGCATCGTCCATCTGCAGGCAGGGCAACAGATGCGCCAGGTCGCGATCATCGACGCCGGCAATCAGCTCACCGGCACGCAGATAGAGCCGACCGGCTTCATCCATCCAGGCGGCTGTCGCCACATCGACTGCGATCCCCGTATGCAGCACCAGTGACAGGTTGCCCTGTGCGTCCGGCTGGGTGCGCAGGATGTGCGGCATCCATTCCAGATCCACATAGACCCGCTGCGGCCCGTTCTGGAAATACCAGCGGCCGGCCGCATCGCTGGCGTAATTGCGGTCGATGAAGGCCAGCAGGGCAGGGTGGCGGATCAGGTCGCCCGGCAAGTCCAGCTGTTGCGCGCGCTCGTCGCGCATGCGCCAGCCGCCTCGTGCATCCAGCCGCAGCCAGCCGAAGCAATGAGGCACGTTGGGCCAGCGGGCCATGGCCTGCTGCACGATCTCATCCATGGGCCAGCTCCGTAGGGGCCGGGAAGGCGCTCTCCGACTTGCCCTCCAGGAAATGCAGCAAGCGGCGCGGCAGCCACGCCAGGTTGCCGGGCGGGCCGCCGGCGGCAAAGCCGACATGGCCGCCTTGCTCCGGGTATTCCAGCACCACTTCCGGCGCGGCCGAGCGGGGCAGGTGGCGCGCCGGCAGGAAGGGATCATTCTGCGCATTCAGGACCAGTGTGGGCACGCTGATGTCGTTGAGGATGTGCTTGGCGCTGGCGCGGTCCCAGTAATCCTCGGTATTGCGGTAGCCGTGCAGGGGGGCGGTGACGATGTTGTCGAAGGCGTACAGGTCGCGGGCCGACAGCAGCGCTTCGCGATCAAACAGGCCCGGGAACTGGTCCAGCTTGGCCAGGCACTTGGGCCGCATGGTGCGCAGGAAAACCCAGGTATAGAGCCGGTTGAAACCCGACGCCAGTGCCGCGCCGCCACCCGCCAGGTCCAGCGGCGCCGACACCGCGCAGGCAGCATCGACGATCTCGGCCTGGTGCTGTGATTCCCCCAGCCAGCGCAGCAGTGCATTGGCGCCCAGCGAGACCCCGCTGGCATACAGGTGGGTCGCCGCCAGGTCCTGCTGGCGCAGTTTCATGCGGCGGATGATCCAGTCCAGTTCCGCCGTGTCGCCGGAATGATAGAAACGCGGCGCCAGGTTGATCTCGCCGGAACACCCGCGAAAATGCGGAATCGCCCCATGCCAGCCGCGCCGTTGGACCTCGGCCATCAGGGCGCGGCTGTAGTGGCTGTCCGAGGAGCCTTCCAGCCCGTGGAACAGTACCAGCAGCGGACGTCCCGGCTGGCCATCGACGAAATCGATATCGACGAAGTCGCCGTCCGGCGCTTCCCAGCGCTCACGCCGGTAGCGCACGGCCGGCTTGGGCAGGAAGGTCGAGGGATAGATGGTCTGCAGATGACCGCCGGGAAGCCAGCGGGGCGGGATGTAAAGCATGATGCGGCCTTGCTCGTGTTCGATGCTGCCTGTGGAGGATAGAAAACGGAAAACGGCCGCACTCAGTGCAGCATGGCTGCGCTGACGACGGCTTCCACCGGCGCTGCGCCCGGGGCGACCGAGGCGTGGTGCATCACCAGGCGCCAGCCCAGCGCGGTCTTGAGGTAGACATTGGTGGCGATGACGTGCACATCGGGCGGGCCTTCGCCGCCGTGGTCGATTTCTTCCACCACGCTGTGCACCGAGGTCATCATGTTCTGCGACACGTGCAGCTGGCGTGGCCGGATATGCAGGCCGCCGTTGGAGAGGATGTCTTCCCACACGGCGCGGATATCCGCGTGGCCCACCAGGCGTTGTGCGCCGGGGTGGATGCAGACGATTTCCTCGTCATCGGCCCACAGGTCCATCAGCGCCTCCAGGTCGGCGCGGGCGAGGGCGTCGTAGTAGGCGGCCTCGATTTCATCGGGCGAGCCATGGATCAGTTTGGTGCGCGGCATGACAAATCTCCGGATCAGATGAAAAGAGGGCCTTGTGGGCCCTCTCGTGTCTGGCTTGAAACTTCTGCTCAGTGGCCCTTGACCACGGTGCCCGGTTTCAACTGGTACTGGGTACCGCAGTATGGGCATTTGGCCGCGCCGTGCGCGTCCAGTTCCAGGAACACGCGCGGGTGCGAATTCCAGGCGGTCATGCCGGGGCTGGGGCAGTGGGCTGGCAGGTCCTTGCCTTCGAGCAGGACCACGCCCTGCGATGCTTGAGCTTGGCTCATCTTGTTCTCCGTTGCTTGCGATTGACTGTTGAAACGTTAAGGTCGGGTGTTGCGAATCGATATTCTGGCGGCCGCCGCTGCCATTTACACCAGCGTGAGCCAGTGCTTGTACTGCGGTGCCCGGCCGGCCACCACGTCGAAGAACAGGGTCTGCAGCTTCTCGGTGATGGGGCCACGGCCGCCATTGCCGATGACGCGGCGATCCAGTTCGCGGATCGGCGTGACTTCGGCGGCGGTGCCGGTGAAGAAGGCTTCATCGGCGCAATACATCTCGTCGCGGGTGATGCGCTTCTCGATGACTTCGATGCCCAGGTCGCGCGCCATGGTCAGCACGGCGTCGCGGGTGATGCCATCCAGGCAGGAGGCCAGGTCGGGAGTATAGAGCTTGCCGTTCTTGACGATGAAGACATTTTCGCCAGAACCTTCCGAGACATAGCCCTCGGTGTCCAGCAGCAGGGCTTCGTCGTAGCCGTCGGCCAGTGCTTCCTGGTTGGCCAGGATGGAATTGATGTAATAACCGCAGGCCTTGGCGCGCACCAGCGACACATTCACGTGGTGGCGAGTGAAGGAAGAGGTCTTCACGCGGATGCCCTTGCTGATGCCGTCTTCGCCCAGGTAGGCGCCCCACGGCCAGGCGGCGATGGCCACGTGGATCTTGTTGCCCTTGGCGGACACGCCCAGTTTTTCCGAGCCGATCCAGATCAGCGGGCGGATGTAGCAGGATTCCAGCTGGTTTTCGCGCACCACCTGGCATTGCGCCTGGGCCAGCGTTTCCTGGTCGAACGGTACTTCCATCTGGAAGATCTTGGCCGAGTTGAACAGGCGCTGGGTGTGTTCCTTCAGGCGGAAGATGGCCGTGCCCTCGGCCGTCTTGTAGGCGCGTACGCCCTCGAAGACGCCCATGCCGTAATGCAGCGTGTGGGTCAGTACGTGGACGGTGGCGTCGCGCCAGTCGACCAGCTCGCCGTCTTTCCAGATCTTGCCGTCGCGGTCAGCCATGGACATGGTCATCTCCCTGTATGCGGTGATTGCAGAAAATGCAGAATGTGCAGAAAGCGAAAATTCGGTATGAAACGCCCGGCGCGGACGAACCGGCCAAGGAACTGCATTTTAGCGGATTCACGCGAGCAAAAACTTTCATCTGTAGAATGAAAGACCTGAGTGAAAATGCACACATCGTCACATGCACCGGCATTCCCGGCCGGCGCATCCAATACGCGTAACGGAACAACAATGCAGAAGGAGACAGGCGAGCAGGGATCAGGATCGGCAGGCCAGCCAGCGCCGCACGACCCCGCCACCGCCCGCCGCATCGAGAAGGACGCCTTCCAGGAAGGCTGGCGCGCCAGTGCCTCGACCATACCGGCCGTGCTGGCCTGGGGCGTGGTCTCGGGCATGGCCATGGTCAAGTCGGGGATGAGCATCTTCCAGTCGCTGGGCATGAGCCTGCTGGTCTATGCCGGCTCGGCCCAGTTCGCCGTACTGCCCTTGCTGGCGACCGGCGTGCCGCTGCTGGTGGTGTTCTTCACGGCCATGATCGTCAACCTGCGCTTTGTCATCTTCTCGGCCGCCGTGGCGCCGCATTTCGAGCACCTGCCCTGGTATCGCCGGGTGTGGTACGGCTTCTTCAACGGCGATATCTCGATGGCCTTCTTCCCGCAGCGCTTTCCCCCCTCGACCTTCGGTCAACCTGCGGGCAAGATCGGGTATTTTGCTGCGATCTGCTATCCGGGCTGGGTGGCCTGGCAACTCGGGGCCACCATTGGCATCCTGCTGGCCAGCCAGATTCCGGAGAGCTGGAACATCGGCTTCGCCGGCACCCTGGCACTCATTGCCATCATGATCCCCATGACCAGCAGCCTGCCGGCCCTGGCCGGGGTGGTGGTCTCCGGCACGGTGGCGGTGCTGGCGCTGGAGCTGCCCTACCGTCTGGGTCTGCTGCTGGCCATGGTGCTGGGGATGAGCGCGGCCATGCTAGCCGACAAGTTGCTTCCGGGAAAAGAAAAGGACGAGGGGGCGGCCGCATGAGTGAATGGTATGTGTGGGGCGCCATCGTCCTGATGACCGTGTCCACCCTGGTCACGCGCAGCGGCTTTTTCCTGTTCGGCCACGCGGTCAAGCTGCCGCCGCGGCTGAAGCACGCCCTGAGCTATGCCCCGGCGGCGGCCATGGCGGCCATCATCTTCCCCGATCTGGTCAGCGCGCACGGAGTCCTTGACCTGAGCCTGGGCAATCCCAAGTTGCTGGCCGGCATCGGTGGCGCCATCTTCTTTGCCGCAACGCGTCATCTTCTGGGAACTATTGTGGCGGGAATGTCACTCTTTACACTGTTGCGTTGGTTCATGTGAATTTTTACGCACACCAGCCTGAAGCGCCCGGGATCTTGTCCGGGCTGGCAAAAAGCCGTCAGGAGCGGGTCAGGCTGGAGTAAAATACGACGTTTTTCGCCCCCTTCTTCGAATTCCTACCTATGAAATTCAACCGACTGAGCGATCTGGTTTCTGCCAATCAACTGCAAGGCAAACGCGTCTTCATCCGTGCCGATCTGAACGTGCCGCAGGATGATGCCGGCAATATCACCGAAGATACCCGCATCCGCGCTTCGGTGCCCGCCATCCGCGAAGCCCAGAAGGCAGGCGCTGCAGTGATGGTGACGTCACATCTGGGTCGCCCCACCGAAGGCGAGTTCAAGCCCGAGGATTCGCTGGCCCCTGTGGCCAAGCGCCTGTCCGAGCTGCTGGGCAGCGAGGTCAAGCTGGTGGCCAACTGGGTCGACGGCGTGGACGTCCAGCCGGGCCAGGTGGTGCTGCTGGAAAATTGCCGCCTGAACAAGGGCGAAAAGAAGAACAGTGACGAGCTGGCGCAAAAGATCGCCAAGCTCTGCGATGTCTACGTCAACGATGCCTTCGGCACCGCGCACCGCGCCGAAGCCACCACGCACGGCGTGGCCAAGTTCGCGCCGGTGGCCTGTGCCGGTCCGCTGCTGGCGGCCGAGCTGGATGCCCTGGGCAAGGCCCTGAACCAGCCGGCCCGTCCGCTGGTGGCCATCGTGGCCGGTTCCAAGGTTTCCACCAAGCTGACCATCCTCAAGACCCTGGCCGAGAAGGTCGACAACCTCATCGTCGGTGGCGGTATTGCCAATACCTTCATGCTGGCCGCCGGTCTGAAGATCGGCAAGTCGCTGGCCGAGCCGGACCTGGTGGATGACGCCAAGGCCATCATCGATCTGATGGCCAAGCGCGGCGCCTCGGTGCCCATCCCCACCGACGTCGTGGTCGGCAAGGAATTCTCGCCGACCGCCGCGGCCACCGTGAAGGCGGCCGAGGATGTTGCCGACGACGACATGATCTTCGACATCGGTCCCCAGACCGCTGCCCTGCTGGCCGAGCAACTGGGTCGTGCCGGCACCATCGTCTGGAACGGCCCGGTGGGCGTGTTCGAGTTCGACCAGTTCGGCCGTGGCACCGAGACCCTGGCGCGCGCCATTGCCGCTTCGCCGGGCTTCTCGATTGCCGGTGGTGGCGACACCCTGGCAGCCATCGCCAAGTACCACATCGCCGACAAGGTCGGCTACATCTCCACCGGTGGCGGCGCCTTCCTGGAATTCCTGGAAGGCAAGACCCTGCCTGCGGTCGAGATCCTGCTGCAACGCGCGCAGTAAGCAAGACCGGCGCCGTACCCCGCTGCCGGGTGCGGCGTCTCGTGGTCCCATCCGGGGCCATCCGAATTCTGAGTCTGTAGCATCACCAACGAGGACGCGTCCGAGACGCGCGTCCGGGGCGGAAGCGATCCGCCTGATCGGCCCTGCATCGGGCCGGGCAGCGGGCTTCTATCACCAAGTCGCAACCAGAAGGTATTCATGTCCAGAGCAACAAAAATCGTCGCCACCATCGGCCCCGCTTCCAGCGACCGCGAGACCCTGACCCGCATGATCCGCGCCGGCGTGGATGTGGTGCGCCTGAACTTCTCGCACGGCAAGCCGCAGGATCACATCGACCGCGCCACCCTGGTGCGTGAAGTGGCCGACGAATGCGGCAAGAAGGTCGCCATCATGGCCGACCTGCAGGGTCCCAAGATCCGCGTGGGCAAGTTCGAGAATGGCAAGATCATGCTGGCCAACGGCGACAAGTTCATCCTCGATTCCGACTGCCAGATGGGCAACCAGGAGCGCGTGGGCCTGGACTACAAGGCACTGCCGCGTGACCTCAAGGGCAATGACGTTCTGCTGTTGAACGATGGCCTGATCGTGCTCAAGGTCGAGCGCGTGATGGGCAATGAAATCCATACCGTGGTCAAGATCGGCGGCGAACTGTCCAACAACAAGGGCATCAACCGCCAGGGTGGCGGCCTGTCGGCGCCCGCGCTGACGGCCAAGGACATGGACGACATCAAGACTGCCATGAGCTTCCAGGCCGACTACGTGGCCGTGTCCTTCCCCAAGAACGCCACCGACATGGAGATGGCACGCCAGCTGTCCAACGTGGCCGGCGAACCCTTCGACCACAAGCCGATGATGATCGCCAAGATCGAACGCGCCGAAGCGATCCCGCTGCTGCAGGAAATCCTGGATGCCTCTGACGGCATCATGGTGGCCCGCGGCGACCTGGCCGTGGAAGTGGGCAATGCCGCCGTGCCGGGCCTGCAGAAGCGCATGATCAAGATGGCGCGCGCCTCCAACAAGCTGACCATCACCGCGACCCAGATGATGGAGTCCATGATCGTCAATGCCGTGCCGACCCGCGCGGAAGTCTCCGACGTCGCCAACGCCGTGCTGGATGGCACCGATGCCGTGATGACCTCGGCCGAGACCGCCTCCGGCAAGTACCCGGTGGAAACCGTGGAAGCCATGCATGCCATCTGCCTGGAAGCCGAGCGCTCCGACAATGTGCAACTGGACGCGGACTTCCTGAACCTGCGCTTCACCCGCGTGGACCAGTCGATCGCCTATGGCGCACTGTTCACCGCGCACCACCTGCGCGTGAAGGCCATTGCAGCGCTTACCGAATCCGGTTCGACTGCCCTGTGGATGAGCCGGCACAACATCGATATCCCGATCTTCGCGATCACCCCCAATGTCGCCACGCGCCGCAAGGCCTCGCTGTTCCGCAACGTGCATACGCTGGAACTGGCCCAGGCGCCCGACACCGAAGCCATGTTGAAGGGCGCCCAGGATCTGCTGCTGGCGCAAGGCGTGGTGCAGAAGGGTGATCTTATCGTCGTGACCTGGGGCGAGCCCATCGGCCAGGTCGGCGGCACCAACGCGCTGAAGATTCTGCGCGTTGGCGAGTACTGATTTTTCATCGTTCTGGAGTTTTCATCATGCCTCTCGTATCCATGCGTCAACTGCTGGACCACGCCGCCGAAAACGGTTACGGCCTGCCGGCCTTCAACGTCAACAACCTGGAGCAGGTCACTGCCATCATGGAAGCCGCCAATGAAGTCGGCGCGCCCGTGATCATGCAAGCCTCTGCCGGTGCCCGCAAATACGCTGGCGAAGCCTTCCTGCGCCACCTGATCTCGGCGGCCGTGGAAGCCTATCCGCACATCCCCGTGGTGATGCACCAGGATCACGGCCAGTCCCCGGCCGTGTGCATGGCCGCCATCAAGTCCGGTTTCTCTTCCGTGATGATGGATGGCTCGCTGGAAGCCGACGGCAAGACGGTGGCCAGCTACGAGTACAACGTCGAAGTCTCGCGCAAGGTGGTCGAGTTTTCGCACGCCATCGGCGTGACCGTCGAAGCCGAACTGGGTGTGCTGGGTTCGCTGGAAACCATGAAGGGTGACAAGGAAGACGGCCACGGCGCCGACGGCACCATGACCCGCGAACAGCTGCTGACCGACGTCAACCAGGCCGCCGACTTCGTCAAGGCCACCCAGTGCGACGCGCTGGCCATTGCCATCGGTACTTCGCACGGTGCCTACAAGTTCTCGCGCAAGCCCACCGGCGACATCCTGGCCATCGACCGCATCAAGGAAATCCACGCCCGCATCCCCAACACCCACCTGGTGATGCACGGTTCCTCGTCCGTGCCGCAGGAACTGCTGGCCGAGATCCGCGAATTCGGCGGCGACATGAAGGAAACCTATGGCGTGCCGGTCGAAGAGATCCAGGAAGGCATCAAGCACGGCGTGCGCAAGATCAACATCGACACCGACATCCGCCTGGCCATGACCGGTGCGATCCGTCGCTACCTGTTCGAGAACCCGTCCAAGTTCGACCCGCGTGACTACCTGAAGCCGGCCCGCGAAGCCGCCAAGCTGGTCTGCAAGGCACGCTTCCTGTCCTTCGGTTGCGAAGGCCAGGCTGGCAAGATCAAGCCGGTCTCGCTGGAAAAGATCGCCGAGAAGTACAAGAGCGGCGAACTGGCGCAGATCGTCCAGTAAGCGCTGAGCAGCGCTGAGCAATCAAGCGCCGGCACTAACCGACCGGAATCGCCCTGAACATGGCGGTTCCGGTTTTTGACTTTACGAAAAGACCATCATGAGCAGTCTGTACAAATCCTCGATCACTTCCCTGCCTCTGCTGGGCACCGGCAAGGTCCGCGAAAACTACGCCGTCGGCGACGACAAGCTGTTGATCGTGACCACCGATCGCCTGTCGGCCTTCGATGTCATCATGAACGAACCGATCCCGGGCAAGGGCAAGGTCTTGAACCAGATGAGCGATTTCTGGTTCGAGAAACTCGGCCACATCGTGCCCAACCACCTGACCGGCGTCGATCCGGAATCCGTGGTGAGCCCGGCCGAAGTGGAACAGGTGCGCGGACGCGCCGTGGTGGCCAAGCGCCTGAAGCCCATCCTGGTGGAAGCCGTGGTGCGTGGCTACATCATCGGTTCCGGCTGGAAGGACTACCAGGCCACCGGCGCGATCTGCGGCATCCAGCTGCCGGCCGGCCTGCAACAGGCCTCCAAGCTGGAACAGCCGATCTTCACCCCGGCCGCCAAGGCCGACCTGGGCGAACATGACGAAAACATCAGCTTCGAGGAAACCGAGAAGCGCATCGGCACCGAGCTGGCGCACAAGATCCGCGACGTCGCCATCCAGCTCTACAAGGAAGCCGCCGACTACGCCGCCACCCGCGGCATCATCATCGCCGACACCAAGTTCGAGTTCGGCCTGGATGACAACGGCGTGCTGCACCTGATGGATGAAGTGCTGACCGCCGACTCCTCGCGCTTCTGGCCGGCCGACAGCTACCAGGTCGGTATCTCGCCGCCGTCCTTCGACAAGCAGTTCGTGCGCGACTACCTGGAAACCGTCGATGGCTGGCAAAAGACCCCGCCGGCGCCGCCGCTGCCGGCCGACGTCATCGAAAAGACCGGCGCCAAGTACCGCGAAGCGCTGGAACGCCTGACCGGCAACAAGCTGAAGGACTGAGATCATGAGCGATACCGTCAAGCCCCTGGTGGGTGTGGTCATGGGTTCGTCCTCGGACTGGGAGGTGATGCAGAATGCGGTCGCCATCCTGAAGGACTTCGGCGTCCCGTTCGAAGCGCAGGTGATTTCCGCGCACCGCATGCCGGACCAGATGTTTGCCTATGCCGAGAGCGCCCGCGCGCGCGGCCTGCGCGCCATCATCGCCGGTGCCGGTGGTGCTGCCCACCTGCCGGGCATGATCGCCGCCAAGACCATCGTGCCGGTGCTGGGCGTGCCGGTGCCGTCCAAGTATCTGCGTGGCGAAGATTCGCTGTTGTCCATCGTGCAGATGCCCAAGGGCATTCCGGTGGCGACCTATGCCATCGGCGAAGCCGGTGCCGCCAATGCGGCCCTGTCGGCCATCGCCATGCTGGCCACCACCGATGCGGCGCTGGCTGAGAAGCTGGAAGCCTTCCGCAAGACCCAGACGCAAGTCGCTCTCGATATGAAGTTGCCTGTATGACCCAGCAGTCCGCACCCTCGCTTAGCCCTGCCGTTCCCTCGACCACCCCGGCCACCTGGTTGGGCGTGATGGGAGGCGGCCAGTTGGGGCGTATGTTCGCGCATGCCGCGCAGAGCATGGGCTTCAAGGTCGCCGTGCTGGAAGCCGATGCCGACTGTCCGGCCGGCCAAGTGGCGGACCGCCTGATCAACGCCGCCTACGACAACGGTCCGGCGCTGGCCGAGCTGGGTGCGCTGTGCGCTGCGGTCACCACCGAATTCGAGAATGTCTCGGCCAAGAGCCTGGCGACGTTGGCGGCCCAGACCTTCGTGGCACCGGCGGCCTCGGGCGTGTCGATCGCCCAGGACCGCACGGCCGAGAAGGCTTTCTTCACCGAATGCGGATCGCGTTCCGGCGTACTGCCGGCCCCGCACCTGGTGATCAATACCGAAGCCGACATCGACGGTCTCGATGCGAACCTGCTGCCCGGCATCCTCAAGACCGCCCGCATGGGCTATGACGGTAAGGGCCAGGTGCGCGTGCGCAGTGTCGAGGAAGTGCGCACGGCCTTCGCCGCCATGAAAGGCGTGACCTGCGTGCTGGAAAAGATGCTGCCGCTGGCCTATGAAGTTTCCGTGCTGGTGGCGCGGGGGCATGATGGCCAGGCCGTGGTCTATCCGATCGCCGAGAACGTGCATCGCGATGGCATCCTCTTCACCACCACCGTCCCCGGTCCCAACATCAAGCCGGATGCCGCCGAGCGCGCGCAGCAGGCAGCGTTGCAGATCATCGGCGCGATGCAGTACGTGGGTGTGTTGTGCATCGAATTCTTCGTGCTGGAGGATGGCGCGCTGGTGGTCAACGAAATGGCGCCGCGTCCGCACAACAGCGGCCACTACACCATCGATGCCTGCGTCACCAGCCAGTTCGAACAGCAAGCCCGCGCCATGGCGCAATTGCCGCTGGGCGATACGCGCCAGCATTCGCCCTCGGTCATGCTCAACATCCTGGGTGACGTCTGGTATGAAGGCGATGGCGACAGCCAGCGCGAACCGGCCTGGGACCAGGTCCTGGCGTTGCCCGGTGCGCACCTGCACCTGTACGGCAAGGCCGAGGCGCGACGCGGTCGCAAGATGGGTCATGTCACCTTCACCGGTGCCACCCTGGAAGATGCGCAGCAGCAGTTGGCTGCGGCCTGCGGCATCCTGAGCATCCCACTGTAAGCGGCAGGACCAGGCGATGAACGACAAGAGTACTTCCCCGGCCCCGCATATCGATGCCGCCGCCGTCATGCATGCCGCCCGCAAGCTGGAGCAGGGCGGCCTGGTGGCGTTCCCGACCGAGACGGTCTATGGTCTCGGCGGCGATGCCGAGAACCCGGCGGCGATTGCCGCCATCTATGCGGCCAAGGGGCGACCTGCCAATCATCCGGTGATCGTGCATGTCTCGCCGGAGGCTGACATCGGCTATTGGGCCGCATCGGTCCCGGTGGAAGCGAGACGCCTGATCGCCTCGTTCTGGCCCGGTCCGCTGACCCTGATCCTGAAGCGCGCAGCGCATATCCCTGACGCCGTGGCCGGCGGCCAGGACTCGGTGGGACTGCGTTGCCCTGCGCACCCGGTGGCGCAGGCGCTGCTGCGTGAATTCCGTGGCGGCAAGGGCGGTATCGCCGGCCCCTCAGCCAACAAGTTCGGTCACGTCAGCCCGACCACGGCAGACCATGTCCGCGAGGAATTCGGCAGCGATGCCGACAGCCTGGTGGATTACGTGCTTGATGGTGGGCAGAGTGAAGTCGGCATCGAGTCGACCATCGTCGATCTCTCGCGGGTGGAGACCCACGGCCCGGTGCTGCTGCGCCCCGGCCAGATCAGCGCGGACCGCATCGCCGCCGTGCTGGGCGTGCCGCTGGCCACGCCCGACGCCACCGCGCCACGTGCTTCCGGGACGCTCGACGCCCACTATGCGCCGCATACGCCGGTGGTGCAGGTTGAGCCGGGCCGGCTGCAGGACGTGCTGGCGCGTCTGGCCGCCATCGGCAAGAAGGTGGCCTTGATCGGCGGTGGGCAGCACGAAGGCAAGGTAAGCGCGATGGTCGTGCGCGCGATGCCGGCGTCGGTCGACGCCTATGCACACGATCTCTATGCTGCGTTGCGCGACATGGACCATACCGGTGCCGACCTGATCGTGGTCGAGTCACTGCCGGCGACGCCGGCGTGGCAAGGTGTCAACGACAGGCTGCGCCGTGCGGCCTTTGATTCTCAAGGCGTGCTGGAAAGACTGCTCAACGCTTGAGCTGAGGCCGTCTTCCCCTTCCTGTTTTCTCGCTCCCCCGAACGCCTGCTGTCGCGCTGTTCCCGCGCTGTCAGCCGCGCTGGTACTGACTCTTCGGTCAGTAGGTCAGTCGCCGGTTGTCAAAAGCCTACAGGGTCCGACGGGGGCTTCACAACTTCTATACAAAATATGACAAAGCTGGCATAGTATCTCCAAAGAATAGCACGCGCGTTCTTTTTGTTTCATCAGCGTAAAAGCAGGGTCATCCGCAGTTACGTGAACTTACGCTGAATAATGAAAAACGGTAACCAGCCGTGGACACAATCCCGTCAGACGCCAGCCGTCGGGAATAAAAAATCCGGGCCACGCCCGCAAACTCTTGGAGACAGCAATGCAAAAACAATTTTCCTTCTTGCCCAAACTCGCCGCGTTGTCCGTGATGGCAGCCTTTGCTGCGCCGGCCATGGCACAGACGGCGGGCAGCAACGTGGTCAACCTGGGCTGGTTCCACCTGGCACCGCAGGATTCGAGTGGCGGCCTGAACAAGCTCAATGGTCCGGGCGCCGGCAGCTATCCCAACCGCACCTCCTCGGTCAGCAATGCCGATACCCTGGGGATCGCCTTCACCCACTTCTTCACCGACAACTTCGCGCTGACCGCCGACCTGGGCATTCCGCCCGAGTTCAAGCTCAAGGGTACCGGCGACCTGCAAGCCCTGGGCGAACTGGGCAAGGCCAAGCAGTGGAGCCCGGCCATCGTCGCCAAGTATTACTTCGGTGGTGCCAATGACACCTTCCGTCCCTTCGTGGGCGCCGGCGTGACCTACGTGTGGTATTCG
The DNA here is from genome assembly GCF_001994935.1 of Herbaspirillum sp. VT-16-41. Lineage (NCBI taxonomy): Bacteria > Pseudomonadati > Pseudomonadota > Betaproteobacteria > Burkholderiales > Oxalobacteraceae > Herbaspirillum > Herbaspirillum sp. VT-16-41. Next base: position 168,875 of record NZ_MUXB01000120.1, on the reverse strand, counting down.
GACGTGTCGCTGTCGCGCAATTTCCAGAATTCGGCATCGCTGAACACCGGTGGTACCGCCAGCGCCTCGCTGAGCTCCTCCTGGTCGCCAGTGCTGACCGGCGGCGCCACCTACGCCTTCAACGACCGCTGGTCGGCCAGCCTGTCGGTGTCCTACATTCCGCTCAAGACCGATGCAGAGATCACCGCACAGCCGGCCGGTGCCGCCGCGGCCCTGGGTCCCCAGCGCTACAAGACCACCATCACGCTGGATCCGATCGTGACCTTCCTGTCGGTGGGCTACAAGTTCTAAGCGGGTCCTGGACGAAAAAAAAGCGCCCGAGGGCGCTTTTTTTTCGTCCATCACTGTGGTGCTCAGACGTCTTCGGTTTTACTGAAGCGTCCGTTGTGGAAGACCAGTGCCGATTGCGGCTGGACTTCGCAATGTTCGACTTCGCCTACGAAGATGACGTGGTCGCCTTCCGGATACTGGCTGCGGTTGTGGCATTCGAACCAGGCCGACACGCCCTCCAGCACCGGCTGCCCGGTACGCGAAAGCGTATAGGGCACGCCCTCGAAGCGGTTTTCCATCCTGCTGGCGAACTGCTGCGCCAGATGCGCCTGCTCGGCACCGAGGATGTTGATGACGTAATGCGAATTGCCGGAGAAGACTGGCATGCTGTTGGCGCGCGTGCCCAGGCTCCAGAGCACCAGCGGCGGGTCCAGCGAGACCGAATTGAAGGAGCTGGCGGTCAGGCCCAGCAGCGTGCCATCGGCCAGACGGGTGGTGATGACGGTGACACCGGTGGCGAACTGGGACAGGGCCTGGCGGAAATGCGCGGCGTCGAACTGGCGCGCGTCGGCGCGGGGAAAACGTGTGTGCATCGGGAGTATGGTCTGGGTCGGGGCGCCCGGGCCGCATCGTTGCGGTCAGCCGGCATGGCGCAGATGTGCACATGATAGCGGATACGGCCTGCTTCTGCCGCCGTCATGCTGCGGCGCAGTCTTGACAATCATTCACGTCAGCCATACATGAAGTGCTGAATTGGAGTAAAGTTTTACGACAAGCAACTCAACGGGAGAACAGCATGGCCACGGAAATCGCAGTACTGGGCGGCGGCTGCTTCTGGTGTCTGGAAGCGGTTTACCAGCAGGTCAGGGGCGTGCAGTCGGTGGAGTCCGGCTATACCGGCGGCAGCGTCGTCGATCCCAGTTATGAACAGGTGTGCGGCGGGCAGACCGGGCATGCGGAGGTGGTCAAGCTGGCCTTCGATCCGCAGCAGATCAGCTATCGCGAGATCCTGGAGATCTTCTTCACCATCCACGATCCGACTACCCTGAACCGCCAGGGGAACGACGTCGGTACCCAGTATCGTTCGGTGATCTATTACCAGGACGAGGTGCAGCATGACGTTGCCAAACATATCATCGCCGAGATGGCCCTGGTGTGGGATGCCCCGATCGTGACCGAGCTATCGGCGCCGCAGACGTACTACCGGGCCGAGGATTATCACCAGAACTATTTTGTGCAGCATCCGTTCCAGGGCTATTGCGCCTTCGTGGTTGCGCCCAAGGTGGCCAAGCTGCGCGAGGTGTTTGCCGAGAAGAGCAAGCCGGCATAGCGAGGTGAGACAGGTACTGCCCGGATGCGTGGGGCAGAAAGCAGAACGGGCATGCCGCGGCATGCCCGTTCTTGCTTGATGGTGTCGGCGAAATCTTATTTTTGATAAATGTACTTGCGTGACCATGGCAGCGTCTGTGCGCTGTTGCCGGCCTTGGTGCAGATGACCTGGTAGAGCGAAATCCAGTCGCGTTCGAAGCCATAGGAGCTGCCGGCCAGGTAGACGCGCCAGATGCGGTAATGCTTCTCGTCGGTGACCTTGTGGATGGCCTCGGTATTGGCTTCGAAGTTGTCGGCCCAGATGCCGCAGGTACGGGCATAGTGGCGCCGCAGGTTTTCGACGTCGAAGGCTTCCAGCCCACCCTCCTGCATGGTCTTGAGCACGGTGCTGATATGCGGCAGCTCACCGGCCGGGAAGACGTACTTGTCGATGAATTCGCCGGCACCGTAGGGTGACTCGCCGTTTTCGATATCGGTACTGGTGATGCCGTGGTTCATTGCCATGCCGCCATCGGCCAGCAACTTGCGGATCTGGGCGAAGTAGCCCGGCAGGTTCTTGATGCCGACGTGCTCGAACATGCCCACCGACGTGATGCGATCGAAGCTGCCGGTGACATCGCGGTAGTCCTGCAGGCGGATGTCGATGCGGTCCGAGAGCCCGGCGGCTTCGACCCGTTCGCGCGCCAGCGCATACTGGTTCTTCGACAGCGTCACCCCCACACAGCGGGCACCGTACTTCTGCGCCGCCCGCAGCACCAGCGCACCCCAGCCACAGCCGATGTCGAGCAGGGTCTGGCCGGGCTTGAGCTGGATCTTTTCCAGGATGTGGTCGATCTTCTTCAACTGCGCGCTGCCCAGGTCCTCGTCGCCGTTCTCGAAGTAGGCGCAGGAGTAGACCATGTTCTCGTCGAGGAACAGCTTGTAGAAGTCGTTGGAAACGTCGTAGTGGTACTGGATGGCTTCGGCGTCGCGCTTCTTGGTGTGCGTCACGCTGCGCACCATGCGGCCCAGCCGGCCTTCGGCCTTGAGGGTGTTGGCGGCCAGGGCATTGGCCACGTTGATGATGTTCTTGACCTTGCCCTCGACTTCGATCTTGCCCTCGACGTAGGCTTCGCCGAGGTTGGAGAGGGAGGGCGTCAACAGTGAGGTGATGGCCGATGCATGCGGGACTTTCAAGGTGACTTCCGGCGCGCCGGTGCCGAAGTCGTACTGCTGTCCGTTCCACAGCACCAGCCGCAGGGGCAGGGCGGATACGTTGCGGATGTTTTCCACCCAGGCGTCAAGCTTCTTTTCCCAAAACACGATTTTCCTCCGCGTCAGTGATGAATGCTTTGCGCCCTGCCAGGCATGCTACTTCCTTCAGGGCTGCAGGCGCTGCCGCTGCCATTGTCCGTTGGCATCACGCGTGTAGAGCACGCGGTCGTGCATACGGGAGGGGCGGCCTTGCCAAAATTCGATGCGATCGGGAATGACACGGTAGCCGCCCCAGTGCTCCGGGCGGGATGGATGCTCCCCGAATTGCTGCTTGGTTGTTTCGTATTGCTGTTCCAGCGTCTCGCGGTCGGCCACGGTACGGCTCTGCTGCGATGCAATCGCACCGAGCTGGCTGGCCAGGGGGCGACTGTAGAAGTAAGCGTCACTTTCTTCCTTGGTAACGCGTTCGATCTTTCCTTCGATGCGAACCTGGCGTTCCAGTTCTACCCAGTGAAACAGCAAGGCCACGTAAGGCTGGGCGGCGACGTCCACGCCTTTGCGGCTGTCGTAGTTGGTAAACCAGGTAAAGCCCTGCTGGTCGAACTGCTTGATCAGCACGATGCGCGACGAGGGGCGTCCATCGGCCCCGACCGTGGCCACGCTCATGGCGTTGGGCTCGGGGATCTGCGCTCGGGTCGCCTCATCGAACCAGATCGCGAACTGGTCGATCGGGTCGGCGGCGGTATCGAGCTCGGACAAGCTGGCGCGGCTGTAGTCTTTACGTAGGTCTGCTAACGACATGCTACTTGCTCCTTGGGGAACGGCGCTTAGATTAGCGCGTTTTAAAAAGTTTTGCAGGGCAGCAAAACGGCGAATGCGAGCCATTGTGCGGCGTTGCGGCAAATTGCTCCATGATCGCAAGCAAGTCGCACAAACAAAAAAGCCGATGCATTATCGCATCGGCTTTTGCTTGTTTCCTGCCGCAGAGCTTCACCTCTGCGCTGGAAAAGCGAATCAGTTGGTCTTGATCGCTTCGACCTGGATGGCCAGCTTGGTCTCGGTGGAGAAACCATACTTGGCGCCGTAGTCGATACCGAAGTCGGCGCGGTTGAAGGTGGCCGAGGCGTCGCCACCGCAGACTTCGCGCTTGAGCATCGGGTGCTGGATGCAGGTGAACTTGTTCAGGGTCAGGGTGACCGGCTTGGTGACGCCATGCAGGGTCAGGTTGCCTTCCACGGTGGCCGGCTTGTCGCCGTTGAACTTGATCGTGCCTTTGTACTCGGCGTTCGGATACTTGGCGACGTCGAACATATCGGCGCTCTTGGCGTGATCGTTCATCTTGCTCATGCCGAAGTCGATGGAGGCGGTGTCCACGATGATGTCGACGGTACCGGTCTTGGCAGCGCGATCCAGGGTGACGGTGCCGCTGGTCTTGTCGAACTTGCCGCGCCAGATCGACACGCCCATGTGGTCAGCTTCGAAGCTGGGATAGGTGTGGCTGGGATCGATGCTGTAGGTGTCGGCAGCGTTGGCGGAAACGGCGGCGCCAGCGGCGACCAGGGCGAGCAGGAGGTGGTTCAGTTTCATGTGATTCGATTCCTTGTTGAGAGAAAAAAGCGCTGGGGGAAGCCCGCTGCGAGGCGGTGCGACATGGCGCGGAGCTGCTGTTTTATTGTTGGCTTACTGTGCGACGATGTGGAACTTGATCGTGACTTCATCGGCCACCATGCCGGTGTCCTTCCATTCGCCTTCGCCGATGTTGTAGGTCAGGCGCTTGATGGGCAGGGTACCGTCGAAGACCTGGGTGCTGCCTTCCTTCTTCACGGTCAGGGGGAAGGAGACGTCGGTGCTCTTGCCCTTGATGGTCAGCTTGCCGGCCACGTCAAACTTGCCGCTGCCGGCCGGCTTGATGCTGCTGGTGACAAAAGTGGCCTTGGGGAACTGCGCGGCGTTGAACCATTCCTTCTTCAGCACTTCCTTGTTGTACTCAGGCTCGCCCAGGTCGAAGCTGGCGACGTCGATCTCCACCGAAGCCTTGCCTTCGGCCGGCTTGGCGGCATCGAAATCGATGGTGGCGGTGAACTTCTTGAACTTGGCGTCCACCGGGACGTTGAGCTGCTTGAAGGTGGCGGTCACGGCGCTCTTGGCGGCATCCACTTTTAACGGAGCCGCTTGTGCAGCCAATGTGAAGGAAGCGGCAGCCAGGGCCAGCAGGGAGGGGCGAATGAAGCGGGAGAGGGTCATGTCGGGTTCCGTGTAAAAACGAGCAAGATATGAAGAATCAGGTAATGCTGGCTCAGGGCAGCATGCGCTTGAAGATATTGTCACGATCGATGAACTGGTGCTTCAGCGCGGCCAGTACGTGCAGCGCGAAGGCCGCCAGCAGCGTCATGTTGAGCCAGTAATGGGTGGCCTTGAGCAGTGGCTTGAGTTCGGGATTGGGTGCGATCAGCACCGGCAGCGGCACCACGCCCAGGTAGACCACCGGCACGCCGGCGGCCAGGCTGTAGAGATAGCCGGAAACAGGAATGGCAAACATCAGCACGTACAGCCCCAGGTGCAGGCCATGGGCAGCCGATTGCTGCCATTGCGGCATGTTGCGCGGGTAGGCCGGTGCCTTGTGCGTGAGGCGCCACAGCAAGCGCACGCAGACCAGGGCCAGGACGGTCACACCCAGCCACTTGTGCCAGGAAAAATACTTCAGTTTGGTCGGCGTCAGGCCAGGAATGTCGACCATGGTCAGGCCCAGCTCGAAGGCGGAAATGATCAGCAGGGCAATCAGCCAGTGCAGCAGTACGGCGGGTTTGGTGTAGCGATCCATAGGGCAGGCAGAAGTTGGTGGCGGTTGGAGCGGCTAGCTCTGCAATGGTTCTGCAGGGCGGGCAGTTCGTTCTTGCGTCGGGGGAAGTGTTCGGCATGAAGTCTTCAATGCGAAGTCTTCACGAGATGCGCGGCGCCAAGGCCTTGCATTCCCGGCGGCAAAGGATGATGCCACTCTTTTTGACGCTGATGAGTATAAAGAGCTTTGGCTACTCGCATTACTGGTCGAAATGGTACTTCAGCCATCCGGTTTTGCGAGTAATCAGTTTTGCTTCAGTTTATTCTCTGCGCAAATGAAAAATGGCGCACATTGCTGTGCGCCATTCCAAAGGCGGGCGAGCGGGACTGGCAGGATCAGATGGTCTTGGCCAGTTCCACGGCGGTGCCGATGTAGTTGGCCGGGGTCATGGCCAGCAGATGGTCCTTGGCCTCCTGGGGGATGGTCAGGCCGTTGATGAAGTCACGCAGCGCATCCTTGGAAATACCCTTGCCGCGGGTCAGTTCCTTCAGTTGTTCATACGGATTCTCGATGCCATAACGACGCATCACGGTCTGTACCGGCTCGGCCAGCACTTCCCAGGTGGCGTCGAGGTCGTCGGCCAGGCGTTGCGGGTTCACTTCCAGCTTGTTCAGGCCGCGCAGGCAGCTATCGTAGGCCAGCACGGTATAACCGAAGCCCACGCCGATGTTGCGCAGCACGGTGGAGTCGGTCAGGTCGCGCTGCCAGCGCGAGACCGGCAGCTTTTCGGCGAGGTGCTTCAACACGGCGTTGGCCATCCCCAGATTGCCTTCGGAGTTCTCGAAGTCGATCGGGTTGACCTTGTGCGGCATGGTCGAGGAACCGATTTCGCCAGCCTTGGTGCGTTGCTTGAAGTAGCCCAGGGAGATGTAGCCCCAGATGTCGCGGTTCAGATCCAGCAGGATGGTATTGGTACGGGCCACGGCATCGAACAGTTCGGCCATGTAGTCATGCGGCTCGATCTGGATGGTGTAGGGATTGAAGACCAGGCCCAGGCGCTGCTCCACCACCTGCTTGGAGAAGGCGGCCCAGTCGGTCTGCGGGTAGGCCGAGAGGTGGGCGTTGTAGTTGCCCACGGCGCCATTCATCTTGCCCATGATCTCGACGGCGGCGATGCGCTTGGCCGCACGTTGCAGGCGTGCCACGACGTTGGCCACTTCCTTGCCCAGGGTGGTGGGGCTGGCCGGTTGGCCGTGGGTACGCGAGAGCATCGGCACGGCGGCGTGCTCGTGCGCCAGTTCGGTCAGGCGGGCGATCACGGCTTGCAGCGAGGGCAGCACGACGGTGTCGCGGGCGGCCTTCAACATCATGCCGTGCGAGGTGTTGTTGATATCTTCGGAGGTGCAGGCGAAGTGGATGAATTCGGAGGCGGCCACCAGCTCCGGCACATCCTTCACTTTTTCCTTGAGCCAGTATTCGACCGCCTTCACGTCATGGTTGGTGACGGCTTCGATTTCCTTGATGCGGGCGGCGTCGGCCTCGGTGAAGTCGGCGGCCAGCTTGTCCAGCAAGGCGCGCGCCTCGGCGGAGAACGGCTTGATCTCGGCAAAGCCGGCTTCGGACAGGGCTTGCAGCCAGGCAATCTCGACCTTCACGCGATGGTGCATGAAGCCCGCTTCGGAGAGCAGCGGACGCAGTTTATCGGTCTTGGAGGCGTAGCGGCCGTCCAGCGGGGACAGGGCCGAGAGAGCAGAGAGGGACATGATGGAAACGGATGAGATGCGTTGACTGAAGATTGGCGAGTTTTCAGAGGCATTTGCCTAAAAACCCGAATCGCCCGAGGCCGGCATTTTACCATCCGCGCGCTGGGCAGCCCAGTTTTCCGGCCAGCACGCGTTGTTGGCCGACCGTTGCTTTCCGTCCCTGGCATTACTCTTCACGATTTTGCCAAGAAATGCGAATGTTATAATCGACTCAGATCATTACTCCACTTGCTATGCTAAAACTCATCGGCTCCAATGCCAGTCCCTTCGTGCGCAAGGTGCGCGTCGTGATGGCTGAAAAAAAGATCGATTACGAATTCATCCTGGAAGATGTCTGGAGCGCATCGACCACCATCCAAGAAAACAATCCGCTGGGCAAGGTGCCTTGCCTGCTGATGGATGACGGTGGCGCCATGTTCGACTCCCGCGTGATCGTCGAGTATCTCGATACCCTGACCCCGGTAGGCAAGCTGCTGCCCCCCAATGGTCGCGAACGCGCCGAGATCAAGTGCTGGGAAGCGCTGGCGGACGGCATGCTGGATGCCGCCGTGCTGGTGCGCCTGGAAAAGACCATGCGGCCGACCAAGCAGCAGAGCCCGGAATGGATCAAGCGCCAGTGGAGCAAGGTCGAGGCCTCGCTCAAGGCAATGGCCGAGGGGCTGGGCGAAAAGCCTTTCTGCGTGGGCAATCATTACACCTTGGCCGATGTGGCGGTCTGCTGTGCACTGGGCTGGCTGAGCTTCCGCTTCCCGGACCAGGCCTGGCGCGATGACTATCCGCAACTGGCGCGCCTGTTCGACAAGGTGTCGGAGCGGGTGTCGTTCAAGGATACGGTGCCGCACCTCTGAGGCTGTCCCTGCTGTAGGGGACAAGGTCCACAAAACAAGGTCAACAAAAAAGCGCGCTCAACCGAGCGCGCTTTTTGTTTGTCTGCCTGGGCAGCGCAGCTTTATTCGCTGGCCGGCGACATCTGGCTTTGCAGGTAATTCTGGATGCCGACCTTGTCGATCAGGTCCAGCTGGGTTTCCAGCCAGTCGATGTGTTCTTCGGTGTCGTCCAGGATCATCTGGAACAGTTCACGGGAGACATAGTCGCCATGCTGTTCGCAGGTGGCGATGCCTTCCTTGACGGTCTTGTGGGCGGCCTGTTCCAGCTTCAGGTCGCATTCGATCATTTCCTTGGTGTTTTCACCGATCATCAGCTTGTGCAGCGCCTGCAGGTTGGGCAGGCCGTCCAGCATCAGGATGCGGTCGATCAGCTTGTCGGCATGCTTCATTTCGCCGATGGATTCGGCGTATTCCTTGGCGCCGATCTTGTCCAGACCCCAGTGCTTGTACATGCGGGCATGCAGGAAATACTGGTTGATGGCGGTAAGTTCGTTGGTCAGCTGGGCATTGAGCAACTTGATGACTGCGGGATCGCCTTTCATGGGCACCTCGAAAAAATGGGGGATTGAAGGGGGAGCCGCGTTTGCTGGGGGGCGGATGGCTGCCTGGCCACGGCGTTGACGGACGGATCATAGCGCAGCCGTTTCCAATCTTCATCATTAATTAGCGCGAATCATTCTTGCCTTTGTTGCTGCGAGTGAATGAAAACGAAAAAACCTCCGTCGGCGGGCGAGGGAGGTTTTTTCGGCCATCCCTTGGGATGGACATCGGACGACCGGCAGGTGGTCGCGTCGCGGCTTGTTTCGCGGCTTATTTCTTCTCGGGATCCGTCACGAAACCGATCTTGGTGAGACCGCCCGATTGCGCGGCCGCCATGACCTGCGCCACCTTTTCGTACTGGGTGGTGCGTTCGGCGCGCAGGTGCAGTTCGGGCTGCGGTTGCTTCTGGGCCGCCACGGCAATGCGCGCCCCCAGCTCGCTGCTGTCGATCTTTTCTTCGTTCCAGAAGACATTTCCGGTCGCGTCGATGGACAGGTTGATGCTTTCCGGCTTGACCTGGTCAGGCTGGCTGCTGGCCTTGGGCAGGTCGATCTTGACCGCGTGGTTCATCACCGGGATGGTGATGATGAAGATGATCAGCAGCACCAGCATCACGTCCACCAGCGGGGTGGTGTTGATCTCCGGATTGAAGTCGTCGTCCGAATCGGACAGGGAACCCATTGCCATCATGCCCTCCCGACGGCGGTCAGCTTGGCCTTGCCACCATTGGGCTGGCCGTCTTCATCGGCGGCGCGGGCGCCCGTGACGAACAGGGCATGCAGGTCGAAGCCGAACTTGTTGAGCTTGGCGATGGTGGTCTTGTTGCCGCGTACCAGGGCGTTGTAGCCAAAGGTGGCAGGAATGGCCACTGCCAGGCCGAGTGCGGTCATGATCAGGGCTTCGCCCACGGGGCCCGCGACCTTGTCGATGCTGGCCTGGCCGGTGGTGCCGATGGACACCAGCGCGTGATAGATGCCCCAGACGGTACCGAACAGACCCACGAACGGTGCGGTGGAACCGACCGAAGCCAGCACGGCCATGCCGGTCTGCAGCTTGCCGGAGGCTTCGTCGATGGCCTGGCGCAGTGACAGGGTGACCCAGTCGCTCACCGACAGCTGGTCATGCAGGTGGCCCTTGTGGGCGGTGTGGTGGCTCATCGCGGTGACACCGGCGCGGGCGACATCGGCGAAGGGATTTTCCTGACCCAGGGTGGCCACGCCTTCAGGCAGGCTGGTGGTATCCCAGAACTGGTGGCCAGCGGCTGCCGAGGCCTTGCGGAAACGCAGCAGCTGCAGTGCCTTGGTGATGATCACGTACCACGATGCGATCGACATGGCCAGCAACAGGACGGCGACGCCCTTGGTCACGAAATCGCCTTGCGCCCAGAGGCTTTCCAATCCGTAGGGACTAACTTCCATGATATTTCCTTCTATTTGTGTCTATCAGATGATGGGATGATGAAACGGATACGATGCCGGGCCAGGCCCGGCAAAATGCTGTCGATGCTGTCCAGTGCTGCGTGGTCCGGACTCAGCGGTCTCAGTTCAGGCGGAAAGCCAGGCTGCCGACCGTGCTGACGGTGATGGCCTTGCCATTCTCGATGTAGGGCTTGAACACGGCACGCATGATGGCCGTACGCGCTGCATCGTCCAGGCGGGAATAGCCTGAGGACTTGGTGATCTCCACCTTTTCCGCGCGGCCGCTGGTGTTGACGGTGACGCGGAACTCGACCACGCCTTCTTCACCCATGCGGCGCGAGACGCTGGGGTAGCTCGGATTCGGTTTCTCGATGTATTCGATGCCGGATGTGATCTGCTTGGGCAGGACCGGACCCGGTGGTGCGGCCGGTGCCGGGGTCGGCTCGGAGGCTGCCTGAGGCGCAGGCGTGGCCGGCTGCGGCGGTTGCGGTGGTGCGGTGATGCTGGTCGGGGTTGGCGTTTCCGTCACCGGGATCGGCTTGGGCGGCGCGACCACCTTCTTGACGATCTTCACCTGCTTGGGCGGGGCCGGCTCGGCCTTGGGAGGTGCCGGTTCAGGGGCCTTTTCCGGCACGATGAAAGTGGCGATGACTTCCTTGGGGACGGCATTGACGGCCTGCTTGACCAGGCCGCTTTGCAGCGCCCAGAAGAAAGCGATGTGCAACAGGATGATCAGGCCCAGCGGGCCGATCTTGCGTGCCTGGCGCAACAGGGCGCTGGGTGGGCTGACACTCATGAGAGACGGTGAAATGGCGTTCATTGATCTTGTTCAGGCGGCCGCGAAGGCGGGATGGAATACCACCGGACGGGCGCCCTGCTGTGTTTGTCGGGTATTGCTGAGACACTCGCGCAGGACATTCTTGGCGCAGGAATGGCACTTGCCGCAGCAAGTACCCACGCCGAGCTGCTTGCGCAACTCGGCCATGGACGTCATGCCTGCATCGACCGCCTGATGGATCTTGCCTTCGGAGATGTTGTTACAAACACATACGATCATTGTACGCCTTGCTGCCTGCTTCATCAGGCTCTATGCAGATCTCGCTCCTGCAACCATGCGCGAGAAGAAATTGAATTTTTCCGGCGGCGGCATCGTCCGTTCCACCACATGCGCCCATTGTTCCGACAACTGCTGGCAGGTCGCCCGCAGTACCGGCGCCAGGTTGGGCAATTCCGCCAGCGCTTTCAGGTGTCTTTCGATCACCGAGGCCAGCTTCACGCAGCTTTGCGTTTCCTGGCTGTTGTTGGCGGTGTAGTGCGACATCAGATGCAACACGGCGGACACCAGAAGTTCAGGTTGGGCCGGTGCGTTGTTGGGTTCCACAAATGCGGACGTCATGTTCTCGGTAACCATCAAACTCTCCTCGCTGGGCTAGCTTGGCTGGCGACGCGTCATGACGAACGACGCTGGCTGGCCTGTTTATCCACCTTCTCCTGAAGACGACCGGATCAGGCCGTCAGGATCAGCTTGTTCAATTGCGTCAGTCGCAGCTTGTAGATGCGACCGCCATGATCGATCTCCAGTTCGCGCATCTGACGGAACAGGTCCGTGCTCTTGATGCGGGTGATCGGAGTTCCGTTGGCGGTCGTGCCCGGCTTGTTGCGACGTTCCATGCTGTTGTCGTTCAGTTGGCTCATTACAATCACCTCCTATTAAATGCGAACAATTCTTATTTAGATTATTTGCCATTTGCGGCCGGATTGCAAGCCCTTTTATCGGTGTGATTGATAATTTTTATCATCTGGAGCCATCAGGCTGACAGTTCAAGGCCACCCATCGCCGAGATGTTGCCCAAAAGAAAACACCCCGAGGTGAAATCACCGTCGGGGCGTCAGAATGTTGATCTACAGGAATATCTAGTCGGGCAATGCGCCAGTTTCGATGATGCCGCCACCCAGGCAGACGTCGCCGTCGTACAACACTGCGGATTGCCCCGGCGTGACGGCCCACTGGGCATTGTCGAAGGCCAGCGAGAAGCTGGCACCAGCGTCGATGAAGCCACAGGGGACGTCAGCCTGGCGATAGCGCGTCTTGGCCGACAGCGCCGGCAGTTGCGGCGCGTGACCGGCGACCCAGCTGACCTGGCCGGCCGAGAGCGTGGGCGAGAGCAGCCAGGGGTGGTCATGGCCTTGCACGATATAGAGGGTGTTGTTGTCCACATCCTTGCGCGCCACGTACCAGGCGTCGCCATGGCCGTCGGCATTCTGGTGCGCCTTCAGGCCGCCGATGCCGATGCCCTTGCGCTGGCCCAGCGTATAGAACGACAGGCCCACATGCTCGCCCACCGTCTGGCCATCGGCGGTCTTGATCGGCCCCGGCTTGTAGGAAAGGTAACGGTTGAGAAATTCGCGGAAGGGCCGCTCGCCGATGAAGCAGATACCGGTCGAATCCTTCTTCTTCGCATTGGGCAGTTGCAGTTGCTCGGCGATCTTGCGCACTTCGGTCTTGTGGATCTCCCCCAGCGGGAAGACGGTGCGCGAGAGCTGCTCCTGGTTCAGGCGATGCAGGAAGTAGCTTTGGTCCTTGCTGGCGTCCATCGCCTTGAGCAGCTGAAAGTCGCCCTGCGGACCCTGGCGTACGCGCGCATAGTGGCCGGTGGCGATCAGATCGGCGCCCAGCTTCATGGCATGGTCCAGGAAGGCCTTGAACTTGATCTCGGCATTGCACAGCACGTCCGGATTGGGTGTGCGTCCCGCCTGGTATTCGCGCAGGAATTCGGCGAAGACGCGGTCCTTGTATTCGGAGGCGAAGTTGACCGCCTCGATGTCCACCCCGACCACATCGGCCACGCTGACCGCGTCGATCCAGTCTTCGCGGGTGGAGCAATATTCCGAATCGTCGTCATCTTCCCAGTTCTTCATGAACAGGCCGATGACTTCATAACCCTGCTCCTTCAGCAGCCATGCCGAAACCGACGAATCCACGCCGCCCGACATGCCGATGACTACTCTTTTCTTGCTCATGTTGTTTCCGTTCTATGCGACAGGCAGCGCTGCTGTCGCTCAATGATCCGGCAGGTCCCCGATCGCGCTGGGATCGGTATGCACCAGCTCCAGCGGTGCCCGCTGGCCGCGCAGGTAGTCGTCCACGCAGCGCAGTACCAGCGGGCTGCGGTGGCGCTGGGCACAGGCCGCCAGTTCGTCGCGTGTCATCCAGACGGCACGGACGATGCCCTCATCCAGTGGCCGGTCGAGCGCATCGCCGACCGTCCCGGCAAAGGCGAAGCGCAGGTAGGTGACCGACATCCCGCCGCGGGAGGACGACACGTTGCGCGACAGGTAGGTGCCGACCAGAGCGGTAGGGCTGAACACGTGGGCCGATTCTTCCAGCGCCTCGCGCACCGCGGCCGCGATGAGCGACTCGCCCGGTTCCAGGTGCCCGGCCGGCTGGTTGATGCGCAGCCCGCCGGCGCTATGTTCTTCCACCATCAGGAAGCGGCCGTCGCGCTCGATGACGGCGGCGACGGTGACAGAGGGTTTCCAGACTTCAGACATTGATGACCTCGTGAATCCGGCATTCTACCCTGTCGGGGCCGACTCTTCAGCGCCAGCCCTCCCCACACAAGCGGCTGCGGCGGTTCTCATGGATCGGTAAATTACTTGGCCGACAAGGGCAGTCGTGTAAGATTGGGGCAAGAATCCACAAAAAAAGGAGCCAGGAATGAGGATAGCGATCCCCGCCGAAAGCCGGGACGGAGAAACCCGTGTCGCCGCCACCCCCGAAACCGTCAAGAAACTGGTGGCCGCCAGGCACGAGGTGATGGTCGAATCCGGGGCCGGGATCAAGTCCAGCATTCCTGACGAGGCCTATGTCGCCGTTGGCGCCAGCATCGGCAGTGCCGAGGCGGTCTACAGCGCCGAAATCTTGCTCAAGGTGCGGGCGCCCAGCCAGAGCGAGCGGGCCCGCATCACGCCAGGCACGGTGATCGTTGGCATGCTCAACCCCTTCGATGCCGACAACATCGCCGCCATGGCAGCCGCCGGGCTCACGGCCTTCGCCCTGGAGGCCGCGCCGCGTACCACGCGGGCACAATCCATGGACGTGCTGTCTTCGCAGGCCAACATCGCCGGCTACAAGGCCGTACTGATGGCGGCCAACACCTACCAGCGCTTCATGCCCATGCTCATGACTGCCGCCGGCACCGTCAAGGCCGCCCGCATGTTGATCATGGGCGCCGGCGTGGCCGGCCTGCAGGCCATTGCCACCGCCAAGCGCCTGGGTGCGGTGATCGAGGCTTCTGATGTACGTCCGGCCGTGAAGGAGCAGATCGAGTCGCTCGGCGCCAAATTCCTGGATGTTCCCTTCCTGACCGACGAAGAGAAGGAAATCGCCCAGGGCGTGGGCGGCTATGCCCGTCCCATGCCGCCGGACTGGATGAAGCGCCAGGCAGAACTGGTGCATGAGCGCGCCAGACAGGCTGACATCATCATCACGACCGCCCTGATCCCCGGCCGCAAGGCACCGGTGCTCATCAGCGAAGAGACCGTCAAGGCCATGAAGCCCGGTTCGGTGATCCTGGACATGGCGGTCGACCAGGGGGGCAACTGCCCCTTGTCGGAACCCGGCAAGACCGTCGTCAAGCACGGTGTGCACATCATCGGCGAAGGCAACCTGGCGGCCCTGGTGGCGGCCGATGCCTCGGCCCTGTATGCCCGCAACGTGCTGGACTTCCTGAAGCTGATCATCGACGCCGAGGGCAAGCTGGTCATCAACCGGGAAGACGACATCGTTGCGGCCACACTGCTCTGCCAGGGCGGCGAAATCCTGCGCAAATGAATCTGCCGGCCCGGGGCGGCGGAAAACCCGGGCAATCCCGGCCCTTTAGCCGCAAATCATCACCCACGGAAACAAAGAAGGAAGAAGTACATGCAACGCATCATGCTGCGCGCGAAGATCCATCGCGCCTCGGTCACCCAGTGTGACCTGAACTACGAAGGCTCCTGCGGAATCGACGAAGACCTGCTGGAAGCGGCCGACATCCGCGAGTTCGAGAAGATCGAGCTCTACAACGTCAACAACGGCGAGCGCTTCTCCACTTATGCCATTCGTGGCAAGCGCGGCAGCGGCGAGATTTCGCTCAATGGCGCAGCTGCCCGCCTGGCGCATCTGGGTGACCTGCTGATCATCTGCACCTATGCGCCGATGAGCGATGAAGAAGTCGCCACCTACAAGCCCAAGGTCGTCTTCGTGGACGACAAGAACCGCATCACCAGCCTCAAAGCGATCTGACCCCTCACCAATAATCCGCACGGCCAGCCGCCTCGGCCGGTCGTGCCACAAGGAGGAACAACATGGAAGTCAGCCACACCATCATCAACCTGATCATCTTCGTGCTGGCCATCTATGTCGGCTACCACGTGGTCTGGACCGTCACTCCCGCCTTGCACACACCGCTCATGGCGGTGACCAATGCCATCTCGGCCATCATCATCATCGGCGCCATGCTGGCCGCAGGCCTGACCGAAGGCACGGTGGGCCGCATTGCCGGTACGCTGGCCGTGGCGCTGGCGGCGGTCAACGTGTTCGGCGGCTTCATGGTGACCCAGCGCATGCTGGAAATGTTCAAGAAGAAAGAGCCCAAGGCCAAGTCGGGAGAACAAGCATGAGCATGAATGTGGTGACCCTGTTGTACCTGATCGCATCGATCTGCTTCATCCAGGCGCTCAAAGGCCTGTCGCACCCGGCCACGGCACGACGCGGCAACAGCTTCGGTATCGCCGGCATGCTCATCGCGGTACTGACCACCCTGGCCCTGATCGTGAAGCTCAAGGGCGAAGGCGGCAATGCCTCCGGTGACATCGGCTACCTGCTGGTGGCGGCCGGCGTGATCGTGGGCGGCGGCATCGGCGCCTACCTGGCGCGCAGCGTCGAAATGACCAAGATGCCCGAACTGGTGGCCGCGATGCACTCGCTGATCGGCCTGGCGGCGGTCTGCATTGCGGTGGCGGCCGTGGCCGAACCCTGGGCGCTGGGTATTTCCGGCCATGGGCAAGCCATCCCGGTGGGCAACCGTGTGGAGCTCTTCATCGGTACCTTCGTCGGCGCCATCACCTTCTCCGGCTCGGTGATCGCTTTCGGCAAGCTCTCGGGCAAATACAAGTTCCGCCTGTTCCAGGGCGCCCCGGTCAATTTCTCCGGCCAGCACTTCCTGAACCTGCTGCTGGCGGTGGCGATGATCGGCTTCGGCATCATCTTCGTCCTCACGCAGAACTGGCTGCCCTTCATCATCATGGCGGCGATTGCCTTCGCCCTCGGCGTGCTGATCATCATCCCCATCGGCGGCGCCGACATGCCGGTGGTGGTCTCGATGCTCAACAGCTATTCCGGCTGGGCGGCAGCCGGCATCGGCTTTTCGCTGAACAATTCCATGCTCATCATCGCCGGTTCGCTGGTCGGCTCGTCCGGCGCAATCCTGTCCTACATCATGTGCAAGGCGATGAACCGCTCCTTCTTCAACGTGATCCTGGGCGGCTTTGGCGGTGAGGCCGCCGCCGCCGGTGGCGGCGCGCAGCAGCAGCGCAACGTCAAGTCCGGTTCGGCCGATGATGCGGCCTTCCTGATGGGCAATGCCGAGACCGTCATCATCGTGCCCGGCTACGGCCTGGCGGTGGCACGCGCCCAGCATGCCCTGAAGGAATTGACCGAAAAGCTCACCCACAACGGCGTGACCGTGAAGTATGCGATCCACCCGGTGGCCGGTCGCATGCCCGGTCACATGAACGTGCTGCTGGCTGAGGCCGAAGTGCCCTACGACCAGGTCTTCGAGATGGAAGACATCAACAGCGAATTTTCCCAGGCCGATGTGGTACTGGTGCTGGGCGCCAACGACGTGGTCAACCCGGCCGCCAAGGACCCGAAGTCGCCGATCGCCGGCATGCCCATCCTGGAGGCCTACAAGGCCAAGACCGTGATCGTGAACAAGCGCTCCATGGCCGCCGGTTATGCCGGGCTGGACAACGAACTGTTCTACATGGACAAGACCATGATGGTCTTTGGCGATGCCAAGAAGGTCATCGAGGATATGGTCAAGGCGGTGGACTGATCGATGGCATAAACCTCCCCGCGAATTTTTTGATCTTCCGACGGCTTGCACTAAAGTACATCTTGTACAATTTGCAAGCCGTATTAGCATGCTCAATTTCAGGGGCGCATGCCGCCGATCACCGTTCCGGCCCGGCAGTACGGCAAGACTGAATAGATCAAAAATCCAAGGGGAAAATCCATGATGAGAATGACGTTCACGACGCTCTGCGTCGTGTTGGTTTCCGGCTGCTCAACCATTACGCAAAGCGATACACAAACCGTGTCGGTAACGACCGTCTACCAGGACAAGCCGGTGGAAGCCGCCTGCATCCTCAGCAACGACAAAGGCTCTTGGACCGCGACCTCTCCGGCCAACGTGCAGGTTCGCAAATCCAACGAAGACCTGGACGTGGTCTGCAAGCGTAACGAAACTCCCGACGGTTTGCTCAAGGCAATATCGCGGGCTGCCGGTTCAATGTGGGGCAACATCATCTTCGGCGGTGGCATTGGCGCCATCGTCGACCACTCTCGTGGCAATGGATATGATTACCCCAGTCAGTTGCCGGTGAAGATGGGCGAGTCGGCTGTGGTCGACAAGAAGGTCAGCACTGAACAGAACAAGGCGGTGGCTGCAACACCATTGCAGCCGGCCCAGGCATCGGCTCCGGTGACCGCCAGCACCTCCGCACCAGCCAGCGGCGCTGCCGTCAAGTAATCTAGCGAAGCAAGAGCGGCCGCAGCATGCGGCCGTTCAGATGAATCGGCCCGCGTTTGCACGAACTGCAGCGCGGGCCGTTTTTATGCTCACTTGGTGCCGAAGATGCGGTCCCCTGCATCACCCAGGCCCGGCACGATGTAGGCGTCCTCGTCCAGGTGAGAATCCAGCGAGGCGACATAGAGCTTCACGTCTGGGTGCGCATCGGCGAAGACCTGCACGCCTTCCGGGGCGGCGACCAGTGCCACGAAGACGATGTGCGAAGCCGGCACGCCGCGCTTCTTCAGCGCATCGACGGCATAGACGGCGGAGTTGCCGGTGGCCACCATGGGGTCGCACAGGATCATGATGCGGTCCTGCAGGTCAGGCAGGCGCACAAGGTATTCCACCGGCAGGTGGTTCTCGTCACGGTAGACGCCGATGTGGCCCACGCGGGCTGAAGGAATCAGTTCCAGCAGGCCATCGCTCATGCCCACGCCAGCGCGCAGCACCGGCACCACGGCCAGCTTCTTGCCGGCGATCACCGGCGCCTCGTAGGTGACCAGCGGGGTCTCGATGGTCTCGGTGGTCAGCGGCAGGTCACGCGTGATTTCATAACCCATCAGTAGCGTGATTTCACGCAGCAGATCACGGAAGGTACGCGTTGAGGTGCGCTTGTCGCGCATGTGCGACAGCTTGTGCTGGATCAGCGGATGGTCGAGGATGAAGAGGTTCTTGAAGCGCGGGTCTTGTTTCATGGCAAATGCGTGTCTGCTAGGTGGGGCGGCTGGCGCCGCGAGTCAGCATTGTCGCATTTCCTGACCGCATGCGCGACGGACTGGTACCGCGCACATGCAGCTTTATTCACATCAGCGACGGCCGAACATCATCTGCCCGGCCAGCAGGGCGCGCGCACCGGGCAGCAGGTCGATGGCCCCCAGCGACAGGCCCAGCGCGGCCTGCAGCGGCGAGCCCTGGGGTGAGCCAGCGAAGATGCGCGCCATCAGGTCGGTCAGGCGGATGGTCAGGCCCCGGTCCTGGTCACGTTGGCGGTCGAAGGCCTGCAGCGCTTGCGGCGTGAGGTCACGGGCCAGCACATCGGCCAGTACACGGGCGTCGCGCAGGCCCAGGTTCAGGCCCTGGCCGGCGACGGGATGCAGCGTCTGCGCGGCATTGCCGATGGCCACGACACGCCGGCCCTGGCCGGGGCAGGCGTTCAGGCCCAGCGGGAAGGCGTGGCGCGGGCTGATGCGGGTGAAGCGCCCGAGCCGCTCGCCGAAGGTACGCTGCAGGGCGGCCAGGAAGGCGGTGTCGTCCAGCGCCAGCAGCTGTTCGCCGGTGGCCGGACGGACACACCAGACCAGGGCATAGCCATCGTCCTGCGGCAGCAGCGCCAGCGGGCCTTCATCGGTGAAGCGCTCGAAGGCGCGGTGCGCGACGGGCTGGTCGGCATGCACATGGGCGATCACGCCCAGTTGCTGGTAGTCACGCTGCAGGGTCTTTTGCTGCTGCTCACCGAAGACGCCGCCCTCGGCCTGGATCACCAGTGCAGCGCGCAGCACCTGGCCGTCCTTGAGGGTGACGGCAACGTGGTCGTCCTCTTCGCTGATGTCCTGCGCCTCGGCCGGTCGCATCAGCGTCAATCCCAATGGCGCGATGGCGGTCGCCAGCGCCCGGTTGACTTCCCCGTAGCGGGCCACATAGCCCAGCGCTGGCAGGTCGTAGTCCTTGCGGTCCAGTAATGTGCGGCCGAAATGGCCGCGGCGCGAGACGTGGATCTGTTCGATGGCGGTGGCGCTGCGGCCGATGTCGTCCCAGGCGCCCAGTTCTTCCAGGATCTGGCGGCTGCCATAGGAAAGCGCGATGGTGCGTGGGTCGGCGGCGGCCTGCTCGGGCGTCTTCATGTCGATCACGGCGATGCGCGCCGCGGGTCGCTGGCGACGTGCCAGCAGACCGGCCACGCTCTGGCCGACCGGGCCGCCACCACAGATGATCAGATCGAAATCGACGGATTGCATGATGCCGGACGATGCCTTGGATGAAAGATTCGGGAAGGCGTCATTGTAGCGGAGCCACGTCGCCCGGGCTTGATCCGGCGCATGCCGTGGAGTCCTGGGGGCGGGCAGCGGTGATCCCGATGCCCACCGGTCAGCCCTGGCGCATCAGGGCTTCGATGTCGTCAACCCGGGTGGGGACGCCGGTGGTCAGCAGCTCGCAGCCGGCGGGGGTGACATGGGCGTCATCCTCGATGCGGATGCCGATGTTCCAGAACTGTTCCGGCACGCCTTCACCCGGACGCACATAGATGCCAGGTTCGATGGTCAGCACCATGCCCGCCTGTAGCGTACGCCAGGGTTTGCTGCCGTCGGCGGTGGCCGGATCGCGATAGTCGCCCACGTCATGCACATCCATACCCAGCCAGTGGCCGGTGCGGTGCATGTAGAACTGACGATAGTCGCCCTTTTCGATGACGTCCTCCAGCGAGCCGACCTTGCTCTTGTCCAGCAGGCCGGTGTCCAGCATGCCCTGCGCCAGTACGCGCACGGCGGCATCATGTCCGTCCATGAAACGCTTGCCCGGTGCGGTTTCGGCGATGGCGGCCGCCTGCGCGGCCAGCACGATTTCATACAGTGCCTTTTGCGGACCACTGAAGCGGCCGTTGGCCGGGAAGGTGCGGGTGATGTCGGAGGCGTAGCTGTCCAGTTCGCAGCCGGCGTCGATGAGTACCAGATCGCCGTCCTTGATCTCGGCGTCGCCGGCGCGATAGTGCAGCACGCAACTGTTGGCACCGGTGGCGACGATGGAGCCGTAGGCCGGATATTGCGAACCGTTGCGACGGAATTCGTGCAGCAGCTCGGCTTCCAGGTGGTATTCACGCAGACCGGGGCGGCAGATGCGCATGGCGCGGCAATGTGCCTCTGCGGAAATGACGCCGGCGCGCTTCATGAGGTCGATCTCGAAGGCGTCCTTGAACAGGCGCATGTCGTCCAGCAGCACGTTCACATCGACCACGGCACCCGGCGCCGACACGCCGCTGCGCGCCAGTGCACGCACGCCTTGCAGCCAGCGCTGCAATTGCGCATCGCGCTTCTCGTCCTGGCCCAGTGCAAAGTAGACCGCGCGGGCGTCGGCCAGCAGGGCCGGCATGCTCTTGTCCAGTTCCTCGATGGGATGGGCGGCGTCCAGGGCGAACAGCTGCTGTGCGGCTTGCGGGCCGTGACGGTAGCCATCCCAGATCTCGCGTTCCAGGTTCTTGTCGCGGCAGAACAGGATGCTACGGTTTTCCTTGCCGGCGACCAGCACCAGCACCGCCTCAGGTTCGGTGAAGCCGGTCAGGTAGTAGAAATAGCTGTCATGGCGATACGGATAGTCGGCATCGCGGTTGCGCATCACCTCGGGTGCGGTCGGGATGATGGCCACGCCCCCTCCGGCTTGTTGCAGGCTGGCGATCAGACGCGCCCGGCGGGCGGCGAAGGGAGTGGCGTCGAAGCTCATGGCGGGTTTCCTTGGGGCGGCTGGTTCAGTGCTTCCAGTTGTTCGATGGTACCGACGTTGTGCCACACGCCGCGATAGACGTCACCACCGATACGGCCTTGCGCCGCATACTCGCGCAGCAGCGGGCCAAGTTTGGCATGCTCGCCAGGGGTGATGCCATCGAACATCTGCGGGCGGTACACGCCAATGTTGGCGAAGGTCAGCTTGGGTTCACCGTCATTGGAGAGGGCAAAATTGTTCAGTGCGAAGTCGCCTGCGGGATGGAAGGGCGGATTCTTGACCAGATACAGCCAGGCCATGTCGCGTTTGTCTTCCGGCAGCGGATTGCCCCACGGGTCTTCGTCTTCCAGCACGCTCAGCAGTTCGGAGTAATCGAAGTGCGGGCACCAGATGTCGCCGGATACTGCAATGAAAGGCTCCTCGCCCAGCAGGTGGCGCGCCTGGGCGATGCCGCCTGCGGTTTCCAGCGCCGTGCCTTCGGCCGAGTAGCGCAATTGCGCACCGTAGCGGCTGCCGTCACCCAGGGTGTCTTCGATCATCTGCCCCAGATGGGCATGGTTGATGACGATCTCGGTGATGCCGGCGCGCACCAGCGACAGGATCTGCCAGACGATCAACGGCCGGCCGCGGACCTTCAACAGCGGCTTGGGGCAGGTATCGGTCAGCGGACGCATACGCTCGCCGCGTCCGGCGGCGAAGATCATGGCTTTCATGGTCGGCGCCTCAGAAGGTGTAGCCGAACTTGGGTGCGTGTTCCTGTTCCAGCTTTTCGATCAGGCGCACCAGCGGGGTGAAGGCCACGTAGCGGCGCGCGGTCTTGAGGGTGTATTCCATCACCAGCGGGATGTCCTTCAGGTAGCCATCCTTGCCATCGCGATGCCACAGACGGGCGAAGATGCCGAGTACCTTCAGATGGCGCTGCAGGCCCATCCACTCGAAGTCACGGTAGAAACTGTCGATGTCGGGTGTCACTGGCAGGCCGGCGCGGCGCGCCTTTTCCCAGTAACGGATGGCCCAGTCCAGCACCATTTCCTCGTCCCACTGGATGTAGGCATCGCGCAGCAGCGAAACCAGGTCATAGGTGATGGGGCCATAGACCGCATCCTGGAAATCGAGGATGCCCGGATTGCCCTTGGGCATCACCATCAGGTTGCGCGAATGGTAGTCCCGATGCACATAGACCTGCGCTTGCGCCAGGTTGTTGGCCAGGATGGCGTCGAAGGTCTTGTCCAGCACCGCATTCTGCTCGTCGGTGAGCGTCACGCCCAGGTGCTTGCCGATATACCACTCGCGGAACAGTTCCAGCTCGCGCAGCAGCAGCGGCCGGTCATACTCTGGCAGGGCTTCGGGCTTGCTTTGCGCTTGTAAAAGTACCAGGGCCTCGATCGCGTCCATGTATAGTGCGTGCGCGCTATCGGCCGACAGTTGCGACAGGTAGGTGGTCGAACCCAGGTCCGAAAGCAGCAGGAAACCGCGTTCCGCATCCTGTGCCAACACCTTGGGCACGGTCACGCCGGTTTCGCCGAAGAGACTGGCGACCTTGACGAAGGGGCGCACGTCTTCCTGCGGCGGCGGGGCATCCATGACGATGGCCGTGCCACCGTCCGCTGTATCCACGCGGAAATATCGGCGGAAACTGGCGTCGGCCGAGGCCGGGCGCAGGGAAGAGGGCAGCACGGGAGTGGCGGCCAGGGTAGCCAGCCAGGCTTGCAGTTCGGACAGGCGGGAATCGGGGTTGGAACCAGGTGAAGACATGAACTATCTGAGGAAATCGTTGGACGTGGTTGAGTTCCCATATAATAAGGGATTAACCCCAAAAAATCCGCCTGCACGGTATCTAGCCTCTCTTTTCATGATCCGGTTTTCCAAGTCTTTAACTGAACGTACTGTCAACTGGCGGCTGGCGCGTCTGTTTTCTTCGGCAATGGTGGTGGCTTCGGCCTCGGCCCTGTTGCCGCTTTCCGTGCACGCGCAGATGAGCCTGCCCACGGCCTCGCCAGCACCCACCCCGGCGCAGGACCAGGATGCTCCGGTCAATGTCAGTGCCGAGCAGATGACCGGCCGTCCGGATCGCCAGGTCAACCTCGATCGCGACGTCGAACTGGTCAAGGGCAGCACCACCATCAAGTCCGACAAGGCCGAATACCGCATCATCCAGGACGAGGTCGAAGCGACCGGGCACGTCTGGATGCAGCGCCTGCAGGACCAGTACACCGGCGACTATGCCGAGATGAACATGGGTACCGGCGCGGGCTACGTGACCAAGCCGACTTATCTGCTGGGCAAGAACGGCGGACGCGGCAACGCCGAACGCATCGATTTCATCTCCGACGATCAGGCCAAGGTAACCCAGGGGACCTACAGCACCTGCGAGGCGCCTGATCCGGATTGGTATCTGCGCGCCAATACCATGGACCTGGACAGCGGTCTGAACGAAGGCACCATGCACGGCGGTGTGGTGTATTTCAAGGATGTGCCTATCCTGGGGGCGCCGTGGATGTCTTTCCCATTGTCGGGAGAACGCAAGTCGGGAGTATTGCCGCCCACCATCGGGATCACCAGCAATGGGGGCGCCGAACTGGCAGTTCCTTATTATTTCAACCTGGCGCCGAACTACGATCTGACGCTGGTGCCGAAGTACATCGCCCGTCGCGGCCTGCAAATGGGGGCCGAAACCCGTTACATGGGCGATAGCTACAACGGTGTCACCTATGTCGAGGGCATCCAGGACCGGGTTACAGGCACGGGGCGTTATTCGCTGTCCTCGATCCATAACCAGACCCTGGCCCCCGGCCTGCAGCTGGCGTGGAACCTGAACAAGGCTTCCGACAACGACTACCCATCCGATTTCGCGCATTCCATCACTGGTAGCACGCAGCGCCTGTTGCCGCGTAATGTCAGCCTCAGCTACAGCAGCACATACTGGAATGTCTCGGCATTGGTATCGAAATATCAATTGCTGCAGGACGTCAATGCTCCGATCGGCAAACCCTATGACCGCGTACCGCAGCTGACTTTCACCGGCACTCGCTACGACGTCGGCGGGTTCGATTTCAATACGGTCGCCGAATTCACCCGTTTCAGCAGCGGCGACCTGGTCGGGGGCGATCGCAGCTATGTGACGCAGACCGTGTCGTATCCGATCATCCGTCCCGGCTACTTCATCACGCCCAAGGTGATCCTGGATGCCACGCAATACAGCCTGAACAACACTTCAGTTGGGCAGCCGACGACCTTCTCGCGTACCTTGCCGACCCTGTCGCTGGACTCGGGCATGATCTTCGAGCGTGAATCCAACCTGCTCGGCCGCAGCATGACGCAAACATTGGAACCGCGCCTGTTCTACGTACGTACGCCCTATCGCGATCAGTCACAATTCCCGGTCTTCGATTCCGGCCTGGCGGACTTCAACTTTGCCCAGATCTTCACCGAGAACCGCTTCGTCGGCCATGACCGCATCAGCGATGCCAACCAGCTGACCGCGGCCGTGACTACCCGCCTGATCGAGGAGAACGGCCTGGAGCGCCTGCGCGCCGCAGTCGGTCAACGCTATTACTTCACCGACCCCAAGGTCGGCATCAGCGGCACCACGACCACGAACCTGGGCAGCAAGTCCGACCTGCTGCTGGCACTGGGTGGCCAGATCACGCGCGAATTCTCCACCGACAACACGGTGCAGTACAGCGAAACCCTGCGCCAGATGGTGCGTTCGACCTTCGGCATCCGCTGGCAGCCCGCCCCCAAGCGCGTGCTGAACCTGCAATACCGTCTCGACCGTACCTATATCAATCCCTACACCGGCGTGCTCGACCCGCTCAAGCAGGTGGACATCTCCGGTCAATGGCCCCTGACCCAGCGTATCTACGCCGTGGGCCGCATGAACTACTCCATCCCCGACCGCACCGTGGCCGAAGGCCTGGCCGGCTTCGAATACAAGGCCGATTGCTGGGTCTTCCGGGTGGTCGCGCAGCGCATCCCGACGTCCTCTACCAAGGCGTCCACGGGCTTCTTCATCCAGCTCGAACTCAACGGCTTCTCCAAGATCGGTTCCAACCCGATGGAGGCGATCAAGAGCAGCGTGCCCGGTTACCAGAACGTGAACCTGCCGGACTCCATGACCGGCAACAACAACTTCTAACCTTTTACGAACCAACGATTAGTCCATGCGTAATATGCGTACACCACACCTCGCAACAACCAAAACAGTGACCGCGCTGCTGTGCATGCTGGGCGTGATCAGCAATGCGCATGCGCAGTTCGCGACCACCATCATCCCCGTGACACCGCCCGAGACCGCGGCCAGCACCCAGCAGGCCGCACCGGCCAAGGCCGCGCCCAAGCCCGCCGCCAAGCCGGCTGCCGCCAAGCCGGCGGTGCCGGCCGCAGCACCTGCGGCAGCGGTGGCCACCCCGGCCACCACAACCGGCGGCCGCGTCGATCCGCGCCCGGTGGATTCGATCCTGGTGGTGGTGAATAACGAAGTCATCACCCGCCAGGAAGTGGCCGAACGCCTGGCCAGCGTGGAAAAGCGCATGGCTGCGCAGAACGTGCAGCTGCCGCCGCGTGCGCAACTGGTGCGTCAACTGGTCGAACGCATGATCGTCGAACGGGCCCAGGCCCAGATGGCCAAGGAAAACGGCATCGTGGTCGACGACAGCATGCTGGATCGTGCCATGCAGCGCATTGCCGAACAGAACAAGCTGTCGATGCCGGAATTCCGCGCCCGCCTGGAATCCGAGGGCATGAACTACGCCAGCTTCCGCGAAGAGATCCGCCGTGAAATCCTCAGCCAGCGCCTGCGCGAGCGCGAGGTCGACAACAAGGTGGTGGTCACAGAATCCGAGATCGACAACTACCTCGCCGCCGAAGCCAATGCCGGTGGCCAGCGCCAGGAACTCGACATCGCCCAGATCCTGATCCGCGTGCCCGAAAACGCATCCCCCGAACAACTGGCCGCTCGTCGTGAACGCGCCGAGGATGTCCTGCGTCAACTGAAGACCGGTGCTGATTTCGCCAAGACCGCGGCCGCGTATTCCGACTCTGCCGACGCCCTCACCGGCGGCGATCTCGGCTGGCGTCCCACCGATCGCCTGCCGCAGCTGTTCCTCGACGGCGTGGCCAAGCTGCAGGATGGCCAGGTCAGCGGCCTGCTCAAGAGCGGCAATGGCTTCCACATCCTCAAGCTGGTCGGCCGCCGCGACGCCGGTGGTACCCAGGCCGCTGCCCCGGCTGTGCAGCAGACCCATGTGCGCCACATCCTGATCAAGGTCAACCAGGTGGTCACCGCCGCCGAAGCCAAGCGCAAGCTGACCGAACTCAAGGAACGCCTGGACCACGGCGCCTCTTTCGAGGAACTGGCCAAGCTGTACTCCAATGATCTGTCCGCCTCCAAGGGCGGTGACCTGGGCTGGATCTACCCCGGTGACACCGTCCCCGAGTTCGAACGCGCCATGGACCAGTTGAAGCCGGGCGAAGTCAGCCAGCCCATCGAGACCCCGTTCGGTTACCACCTGATCCAGGTGGTCGAGCGCAAGACCGATGACGCTTCCAAGGAACGCACCCGCCAGGCTGCGCGCCAGGCCATCCGCGATCGCAAGATCGAGGAAGCCACCGAGGACTGGATGCGCCAGATCCGCGACCGCGCCTACGTCGAGTACCGCAACGACGAGTAAGTGCAGTGACAAGAGGATAAGAGGGCGCCTTTGTGCCCTCCCACCCGCGCAAGAGGCCGGCCCCGTTGCCGGCTCTTGCATTTTTGAAGCCCGCTATCGTGAGTCCTGAAGACGCCATGAACCGACCCATTCTTGCCCTGACCTGCGGCGAACCGGCCGGCATCGGTCCGGAGATTTCCCTGCGTGCCGCCTGGGAGCTGCGCGCGCAGGTGCGTTGCATCCTGTTGGGGGATGCCGCGCTGCTGGCCCAGACCGCCCATGACATCGATCCGGCCATGCGCGTGGCCGCCATCTCCATCCAGGCCTGGCGCAACAGCGGCCTGCCGCACTTCCCGCAGGACTGCCTCACCGTCATTGACTGCCCCGTGGCCGAGCCGGTGCGCCCGGGCCTACTGGATGCGCGCAATGGCCGCGCCGTGCTGCAGACACTGGACCTGGCCGTGCAGGGGGCACTGGATGGCGCTTTCGCCGCCATCGTCACCGCCCCGCTGCAAAAAAGCAGCATCAACGATGCCGGCGTCGCCTTTACCGGCCATACCGAATACCTGGCCGAGGTCACCCACACCCCGCAGGTCGTGATGATGCTGGCCGGTGGCGATGCCCCCCATCTGCGTGTGGCCCTGGCCACCACGCACCTGGCCTTGAAGGATGTGCCGGCCGCCATTACTGCCGCCAGCCTGGCGCGTACGCTGGATATCCTGCAGGCCGACCTGCGTGGCAAGTTCGGCATCGCCAGCCCGCGCATTCTTGTCACCGGACTCAACCCGCATGCCGGTGAAAACGGTTATCTGGGCCGAGAGGAAATCGAGGTCATCACGCCCGCGCTGGAGGCCGCCCGTGCCCGCGGCATCGATGCCCGAGGCCCGTATCCGGCAGACACCCTGTTCCAGCCCAAGTACCTGGAGCAAGCCGATTGCGTGCTGGCCATGTACCATGACCAGGGCCTGCCAGTGCTCAAGTTCGCCAGTTTCGGACATGGCATCAACATCACGCTCGGACTGCCCCTGATCCGCACCTCGGTCGATCACGGCACCGCCCTGGACCTGGCCGCCGCTGGCCTGGGACACGCCGACCACGGCAGCATGCTGGTGGCCATCCGCGCCGCCGCCGACATGGCGCGCCGGCAACAGAACATGGGCCGCTGAGGCCCGCCGCAACAAAACACAAGAGCAGACCATGAAACATATCCCGCGCAAGCGCTTCGGCCAGAACTTCCTCACCGACGACCTGGTGCTGCACGACATCATCCGCTCCATCGCACCCGCCGCCGATGACGCCATGGTTGAAATCGGTCCCGGCCTGGCGGCGATGACGGCCTTGCTGCTGGAGGAACTGCGCCACCTGCACGTGGTGGAACTGGATCGCGATCTGGTGGAACGCCTCAAGAAGCGCTTCGATGCCGCCCGCCTGACCGTGCATTCGGCCGACGCGCTCAAGTTCGATTTCGCCAGCATCCCGGTACCGGAAGGGCGCAAGCTGCGCGTGGTCGGCAACCTCCCCTACAACATCTCCAGCCCGCTGCTGTTCCACCTGGCCGAGATCGCCCCGCAGGTGCAGGACCAGCACTTCATGCTGCAAAAGGAAGTGGTCGAGCGTATGGTGGCCGAACCGGGTGGCAAGGCCTACGGGCGCCTGTCGGTGATGCTGCAATGGCGGTATCACATGGAGCTGCTGTTCGTGGTGCCTCCTACCGCCTTCGACCCGCCGCCCAAGGTCGATTCCGCCATCGTGCGCATGATCCCGCTGGCCCAGCCCATGCCCTGCCAGCAGGCCCCGCTGGAGCAGGTGGTGACCAAGGCCTTCTCGCAACGTCGCAAGGTCATCCGCAACTGCGTGGCGGGCCTGTTCAGCGAAGACGAACTGCGCCAGGCCGGCGTCGATCCCCAGGACCGCCCGGAAGCCGTGCCGGTGCAACAGTTCGTGGCATTGGCCAACCTGCTGGCGGCCCGCCAGGCCTGATTCACCCTGGTTCGCGCCACTGGATGGCGCCGTGTTGCACTTTATTACAGACGCTTGGCCCATCCGTAAGAACTGTAACGAAGTTTCATATTTGGTGGATTTGAGCTGAAGCTGTCTTATATTGGAATCGTGCCGCGACAGATCGCGGACTACTTTGACAGGAGCCAATCATGGCCAGCAAAAAAATCGCATCGGTATTGATCGCCACCACTCTTCTTGCTTCTGCTGCAGTCGTCAGCGCGCCCGCCATGGCGCATGACCGGGGCGGCAACGGAGCGGCCATCGCTGCCGGTATCATCGGCGCCGTCGCCATCGGATCGCTGATCGCCAACGCCAATTCCGCACCGGTCTATCAGGCCCCGCCACAGCAGGTCTATTACCAGGCCCCCCAGCCGGTGTACTACCAGCCGCCGCAGCAGGTGGTGTACGAGCAA
The DNA here is from genome assembly GCF_001994935.1 of Herbaspirillum sp. VT-16-41. NCBI lineage: Bacteria > Pseudomonadati > Pseudomonadota > Betaproteobacteria > Burkholderiales > Oxalobacteraceae > Herbaspirillum > Herbaspirillum sp. VT-16-41. The sequence continues at coordinate 139,360 of NZ_MUXB01000120.1, read as the reverse complement.
CCGCGTTATTACGCACCTCCGCCGCCGCGCCCGGTGCGTTACGTTGAGCGTACCGAAGTGCGCACCTATCGTTACGACGACCGTTATCGCTACGACGACCGTTCCGCTTACTACTACGGCCGTTGAGGCAGGACACGGGACTGGTCACCCGCTAACGGTCCAGGACATCCACGGCGCTAGCCATCTTGAGGAAAAACGGGCAATCCACGGATTGCCCGTTTTTTTGCGTCTCCCTCTGCTGGCCACCGACTGCCTGACCGCCCCGCATCTGCCCGCCCTGGGCGCGAGTCCCCCAAATCGGGGATAATGTCGGCTTGCGTCACATTAGCCATGAATTAAAAGGAGTCGCCAAGTGAGAATGTTGCATACGATGCTGCGCGTGGGAAATCTGGATCGTTCCATCGATTTCTATACCCAGGTGCTGGGCATGAAGCTGCTGCGCAGGAATGACTACCCTGACGGCAAGTTCACGCTGGCTTTCGTCGGTTACGGCGAAGAACGTGATCACACCGTGCTCGAACTGACCCATAACTGGGACACCGAATCCTACGACCTGGGCAACGCCTACGGTCATATCGCCATCGAGGTCGATGACGCCTATGCCGCCTGCGACGCGGTCAAGGCCAAGGGCGGCGCGGTCACCCGCGAAGCCGGCCCGATGAAGCACGGCAAGACCGTGATCGCCTTCGTCACCGACCCGGATGGCTACAAGATCGAGTTCATCCAGAAGAAAGAGCAGTACAACGCCGCCGACTGAGGCGAGCGACTGCCAGCCTGCCAGCCCGCTCATGCGGGCTTTTTTCATTGCGAAGACTGGCCGGTTGCTACTCCGGTACCCACGTGGAAGCCACATCACTCCACCAACAACGACAACAGGAACGCCAATTGAGCCTCTACCAACTTTCCAAAAGCCACATGCGTCGCCTGTGGGTCGAATACGGCATTCTCTGGAGCGGTGCCATCATCGTCGGCCTGGTGGCGGTCCTGTATGCGCAGACTATCGAGATCGGTTTCGGTGTCTTTCGCAGCATCGAACATCGCTCGCCCTGGCTGCCGTTGCTGTTGACGCCGGCCGTCTGTGCCGCCTGCGTCTGGATCACGCGGCGCTACTTCCCCGGGTCTGAAGGCAGCGGCATTCCCCAGGCCATCGCTACCTTGCACGGGGAAACCGCCGAGCGTGGCAATGCGCTACTTTCCATTCGTGTCATGGTCGGCAAGATCGTGCTCTCGGTGGTGGCCATTGCCGGTGGCATGACCATCGGCCGGGAAGGCCCAACGGTGCAGATCGGCGCGGCCATCATGTACAACCTGCGCCGTCTGTATCCAGCCGGATACGAACACATGGAGCGCCGCCTGATCCTGGCCGGCGCGGCAGCCGGTCTGGCTGCCGCGTTCAATACCCCGTTGGCCGGGATCGTCTTCGCCATCGAAGAACTCTCGCGCAGCTTCGAACAACGCGCCAGCGGGGTGGTCATCACCACCATCATCTTCGCCGGCCTGGTGGCGCTGTCCATCAATGGCAACTACACCTATTTCGGTTCGATTGCCTTTCCCGGCGAGACCAGCGGCCGGCTGATCCTGGCGGTGGTGGTCACGGCCGTGCTGACCGGCGTGGCCGGTGGCCTGTTCTGCTGGCTGATCCTCAATCCCACCCGCTGGATTCCTGCTCCCGTCGTGACCCTGCGTGCCGAACGTCCGGTGGCCTTTGCTGCCGGTTGCGGTTTCGTCGTCGCCGTCATCGGCGTAGCGGCCGGTGGCGCCACCTTCGGCAGCGGCTACGAGCAGGCGCACGGCTTGCTCAATGATGGCCAGGGATTGTCGGTGTTCTATCCCTTCCTGAAGTTCGCCTCGATGATCGGTTCTTACCTGCCGGGCCTGCCGGGCGGGATTTTCGCGCCCTCGCTGTCCATCGGCGCCGGTTTCGGCAACCTGCTGCACCTGCTCTTCGGCGGGACTTCGCTGCCCATGCTGGTGGCGCTGGCCATGGTCGGCTACCTGGCGGCAGTGACGCAGTCACCGATCACCGCCTTCGTGATCGTGATGGAAATGGTCGACGGCCACGCACTGGTGATTTCGCTGATGGCGACTGCCTTGATCGCGTCAGCCGTCTCCAAGGTCTTTGCGCCGCCGCTGTATGAAACCCTGGCAGAGCGTTACCTGAAGCATTGATTCTGATGAATCGTCCGGCAACTGCGTCAATTTGACGCAGTTGCCCATCCCCTTGTCCTCTTTGCATCACCGTCATCGTCGTCGCTTCAAGCGGCGGGTCGCGACAATATGTCGCAGCCCTGCAGCGCCGCTCTTCCTGATAATTGTCAGCCTACCGATAACGACAATCACAGGGGAGTTCCATGCAATTGACACCTTGCGCCTGCGCCATTGCGCTGGCCTTCGCTGCGTGCGGCCATGCGCTGGCACAAAGCACCGACGACACCCGTCTGCCCACCGTCACAGTCCATGGCGAGCCGTCGGCTCCGAGCATCGCAGCCACTGCGGCCAGCGCTGACAGCACCGCGCTGCTGCGCGACCAACCAGGCTTCTATGCCGCTGCCGCCGGTGGCGTCTCAGCACTGCCGGTGCTCAACGGCTTTGCTGCCGACCGCCTCAAGATCCGCCTGGATGGGATGGAGGTCACCGCCGCCTGCGGTAACCAGATGAACGCGCCCATGTCCTACATGCCACCTTCGCAGGTCGGCATGACGCGGGTAGTGGCCGGCATCACGCCGGTCAGCATTGGCGGCGACAGTATTGGTGGCAGCATCGAACTGTCTTCGCCGGCACCACAGTTTTCACAACAGGCGGGGCAGTTGTTGAGCAAGGGCGGCTTCTCGGTCTCGGCACGCAGCGTCAACTCCGAAGTATCGACCTCCGTCAATGCCACGGTGGCCAGCGATAGTCTGTCCGTCAGCTACGTGGGGAGCCAGTCGCGTGCCGAGAGCTATGTCAACGGTAACGGCGACAAGGTCCTCGGCAGCCAGTTCGAGAGCAACAACCACGCATTGACCCTGGCGGCGCGGGGAGACGACCAGCAGCTGGTGCTCAAGGTCGGCCAGCAATACATTCCCTATCAGGGCTTTCCGAACCAGTACATGGACATGACGGGAAATCGTTCCACCTTCGCCAATCTGGGCTACGACCGTCGCTTCGGCTGGGGCAAGCTGTTGACCAAATTGTATTGGCAGCGTACCGAACACGAGATGGGCTTCTTCAGTGCGGAGCGCAGCGGCACCATGCCCATGGATACCCGGGGCCGCGACATGGGCTATAGCGTGCGCGCAGACATCGATCTGGGCCAGGACGGTGCCAGCGTGCTTCGCCTGGGCAACGAATTCCACAGCTTCCACCTTGATGATTTCTGGCCGCCGGTACCGGGCTCGATGATGATGGGGCCGAGCACCTATGTGAACATCAACGATGGCAGTCGCGAGCGCATGGCACTGTTCGCCGAATGGGAACACAAGCTCGATGCGCGCTGGACCACCCTGGTCGGCGTACGCGACGAACTGGTCAGGACCGATGCCGGCAACGTGCAGCCTTACGGTACCGGCATGATGAACATGACCGACCTGATGGCGGCCAACGCCTTCAATGCACGGGATCACGCACGGCGCGACAACAACATCGATGTCACGGCCCTGGCGCGCCTGGAGGCCGATGCCGGTCACACCTACGAGTTTGGCTATGCCCGCAAGACCCGCTCTCCCAACCTGTACGAGCGCTACACCTGGGGCCGCGGCACCATGGCCATGACCATGACGAACTGGTTCGGCGATGGCAACGGTTACGTCGGCAATATCGACCTCAAGCCGGAGGTGGCGCATACGCTGTCGGCCACGGCGGACTGGCACAGCGAGGACAGTGAGGGTAGCGATGGTGCCGGGCCGCGCTGGTTCTTCAGGCTCACACCCTACTTCAGCTATGTCGAGAACTACATTGATGCGGATGTGATCGGCAGCTTCAATCCCTACAGCGTGAGCAGCGCCTCCGGCAAGCTACTGCAGTTCGCCAACCATGACGCCCGTCTGTACGGTATCAATGCCTCGTGGAAATGGCCGCTGTGGCGCACCGCTGGCCTGGGTGACATTGCCTTTACCGGCAAGGCCGGTCTCACGCGCGGCAAGCGAGTCGATGGCGGCAACCTCTATCACATGATGCCTTTCAACGTGCTGGCTGCGCTGGAACAGAAACGCGGTGCCTGGACCAATCGCGCCGAATTGAACCATGTGGCGCGCAAGACGCTGGTGGACAGCAATCGACTGGAACCGGTCACCGCCAGCTACACCGTCGTCAATCTCAGGAGCGCTTATCGCTTCAACCAGGCCATCAGCGTCAATGCGGGCATCAGCAATCTGTTCAACCGCAATTACGCCGACCCGCTGGGCGGGGTCTATCTGTCGGGACTGGCCAATGCCAAGAGCGGCAGCCTGCAAGCCTTGCCCGGCTATGGACGTTCGCTGGATGTGGGCGTGAATGTGAGTTTCTGAGCAGGCCAAGGCGCGCCGGTCAGAAGATCGGCAGGGTTTCCGGCGCGCTGTCGCGCAAGGCCTTCTTGGCCGATTCGAACTCGGGGAAGATCGATTGCACCGTGGCCCAGAAGCGCGGGCTGTGGTTCATCTCGCGCAGGTGCGCCAGCTCGTGGGCGATCACGTAGTCGATCAGCGGCAGGGCAAAATGCATCAGCCGCCAGTTCAGGCGGATGCGCGCATCCGAGGTGCAGGAGCCCCACTGCGTGGTGGCCGACGACAGCGCATAGGAGCGGTAGGTCACGCCCAGCTTTTCGGCGTAGATCATCAAGCGCTTGCCGAACAGCTCTTCAGCGCGGGCCTGCAGCCAGCCCTGCACGCGATCCTTCAATTGCTGCTCGCCGGCATCGGCCGGCAGGCTGATGTTCAGTTCGCGCGTCACCTCATCGAGGAACACCGCCTGGCGCTGGCCGGTACGGATGCGCAGGGTGATGTCCTGGCCCAGGTAGGGCAGGGTGGCGCCGTCACGCCATTGCATCTGCGGTTGCAGGCGTCGTGCCGAGCGCTCGCGGCGCTCGTTGAGCTTGGTGAGGATCCAGCGTTGCTTTTCGCGGATGGCATTGTCGATTTCGGCCAGGGTCACCCACTTGGGCGCGGTCACGCGCAGACCTTCATCGCTGACCAGGAAGCCGATGGTTCGGCGCTTGGAACGCAACAAGGCGAAATCGATGGTGTGTTCACCCAGGTGGATGCGCCGCTTGCCATCGGCCGGTCGCCCGCTGGGCGGGGCCGGCAACGGGTTGGCCGGTGTCGCTGGCGGTGCGATCAGGGGCGTGGGCAGCGGCGCGGCATGCACCACCGGATTGGGCGTGACGATCAGCGGTGGCTGTACCGTCGGCGAAGGCAGCGCCGGGCCGAGTTCGGCCGGTGGCGCAGTCGCAGTTGCGGGCGCCGCAAACAAGTCCAGTTGCAGCGAGAGCTGGTCGGGATTGGGCTTGGGTTTGCGCAGGTGTATCAAGGCGGTCGCGGCGTCCTGGGGCAATGGGCTAAGGATGGAGGCCGCGCAGCATTAATTTGAAGCAGCTTGGGCGGCCGGCCGGGGCGCGCTGTTTTTGTAGACGTCCGGCGAAATCACGCGCATCTCCGATTCTATCCAATTTTCGACGCGCTCGTTCAACTCCTGGGGATTGAGGCCTTCCGGCGAGATCGGCTTGCCGATGGACACCGTGATCAACCCCGGTTTCTTGATGAAGCTGCCCTTGGGCCAGCACTCGCCGGAGTTCATCGCCACCGGTACCACCAGGGTATTGGTTTCCACCGCCAGGCGCGAACCGCCGGCCTTGTACTTGCCTTGCGAGCCGACTGCGGTGCGCGTGCCTTCGGGGAACATCATGATCCACTGACCATCCTGCAGGCGGCGGCGGCCATGTTCCAGTACCTGGGCAAAGGCGTCACGTCCTTTCTTGCGGTCGATCGGGATCATGCGCAGCAGGGCGATGCCCCAGCCGAAGAAAGGCACATAGGTCAGTTCCTTCTTGAACACGAACACCAGCGGACGCGGGCTGTTGATGACGTAGAAGATGGTTTCCCAGGCCGACTGGTGCTTGGACAGCAGGATTGCCGGCGCATCGGGCAGGTTCTCCTTGCCGCGTATCTCGTAGCGGATGCCGCAGATCACGCGCGCGGTCCAGATCACGAAGACGTTCCAGCGCGACGTCCACCAGTATCGCTGGGCGTAAGGGAAGGGGGCCGACAGCAGGCAGGCGAAGGACCAGATGATGGTGGCCACGGCCATCAGGACCATGAAGACTACCGAACGCAGGATCAGTACTAGGCGCAAAATCGTTTCTCCCATGCCAAGGCATGTTGTTGTTGTGAGGGGATGCTGCCCGCCTTGCGACGGGCTGCCGGCACTATACCGAAACCCCGACCGGCGACTTCAGGATGAAATCAACCACAGCCGATAAATCCGGGAAAACCAGCGTGCCAGGCGGCAGACCGCCCTTGGCCTGGGTCTTCTCGCCCTTGCCGGTGAGCACCAGGAAGGGCGCGCAGCCGGCCACATAGCCGGCCTGCAGGTCGCGCAGCGAATCGCCGACGGTGGTCACGCCACCGCGCAGGCTGATGTTGAAGCGCTTGGCGATCTCGTGGAACATGCCCGGCTTGGGCTTGCGGCAATCGCAGTTGTCGGCGTCCGAGTGCGGGCAGAAGAATACCGCATCGATATCGGCACCGACCTGCTGGGCCGCCGTGTGCATCTTCTGGTGGATGGCGTTGAGGGTCTTGATGTCGTACAGGCCGCGCGCCACGCCGGACTGATTGGTCGCCACCACGACGCGATAGCCGGCCTGGTTCAGGCGCGCGATCGCCTCCAGTGAACCCTTGATGGGGATCCACTCGTCGGGGGACTTGATGTAGGCGTCGGAATCATGATTGATGACGCCATCGCGATCGAGGATGATCAGTTTCATGCCTGCTGCTTCCCTTCATGAGCACCGCCGCGCAGGAACAGGCCCATGCGCGGCGGATCGGTACGACGGTCGGGCGTGGCGCGTTGCTTACGCCGCCAGCTTGGAAATATCGGCCACCTGGTTCAACATGCCGTGCAGCGCCGCCAGCAGTGCCTGGCGATTCTTGCGCAGTTGCTCGTCCTCGGCGTTGACCATGACGTCGTTGAAGAAGGCATCGACGTTCTGGCGCAACTGCGCCAGCGCCTTCAGGGCGCCGGCAAAGTCGCCCTTGGCGTAGGCCGCCTCGACCTGCGGACGGGTGGTCTGCATGGCCGCGAACAGGCCCTGTTCGGCCGCTTCCTGCAGCAGGCTTTCCTGCACCGCGCCGTGGGCATCGATGGCCACGCCTTCGATCTTCTTCAGGATGTTGGTGATGCGCTTGTTGGCCGCAGCCAGGGCTTCAGCCTCCGGCAGGGCAGCGAAGGCCTGCACGGCTTGCAAGCGTTCGACCACGTTCTCCAGCACCTCGGGTTGCTGCGCCACTACCGCTTCGACTTCGTTCTGCGCAAAGCCGCGCTCGCGCAGCAGGCCACGCAGGCGGTCGTAGATGAAGGCACGCACGTCGGCGCGCGGGTCCTTGAAATTGGCATTGCCGGCGAACAGTGCCGCAGCGGCGTCCAGCAGCGCGGTCAACGACAGCGGCAGGCGTTTTTCAACCAGCATGCGCAGCACGCCCAGGGCGTGACGACGCAGGGCGAACGGGTCCTTGTCGCCGGTCGGCTGCAGGCCGATGCCCCAGATGCCGACCAGGGTTTCCAGCTTGTCGGCCAGGGCCACGGCGGTACCGGTCGCGCTGGCGGGCAGCGCATCGCCGGCAAAGCGCGGCTGGTAGTGTTCGGAGGCGGCCAGGGCGACTTCGTCGGGCTCGCCGTCATGGCGCGCATAGTAAGTACCCATGATGCCCTGCAGTTCGGGGAATTCACCCACCATGTCGGTCAACAGGTCGGCCTTGGCCAGCAATGCGCCGCGTTCGGCCAGGGCCACATCGCCGCCCATCAGCGCGGCAATCCTGCCGGCCAGCGCCTGCACGCGCTCGGTACGCTGCAGCTGGTTGCCCAGCTTGTTGTGGTAGACCACGTTGGCCAGTTGCGGGACACGCTCGGCCAGGGTCTTCTTCTTGTCCTGCTCGAAGAAGAACTTGGCATCCGACAGGCGCGGGCGCACCACGCGCTCGTTGCCGCCGATGATGTGTTCCGGATGGGCGGTCTCCAGGTTGGAGACGATCAGGAAGCGCGAACGCAGCTTGCCGGCGTTGTCGGTCAGCGCGAAATACTTCTGGTTGGTCTGCATGGTCAGGATCAGGCATTCCTGCGGTACGGCCAGGAATTCATCCTCGAACTTGCATTCATAGACCACCGGCCATTCGACCAGGGCCGTCACTTCGTCCAGCAGCGAATCGGGCATCAGCACCTGGTCGGCACCCGCCTTGGCCAGCAGCGCGGTGCGGATCTTTTCGCGGCGCTCGGTGAAGCTGGCGATGACCTTGCCTTGCGCAGCCAGGGTTTCCACGTAGGTTTGCGGCGCGCTGATCTGCAGCGCACCGGAGGACAGGAAGCGATGGCCCAGCGTGGTACGGCCGGCATCCAGGCCCAGGATGTTGATCGGCACCACGTCGTTGCCCAGCAGTGCCACCAGGTAGTGCGCCGGGCGGACGAAGTGCACCGTCTCGCCGGCAGCACGGCCGAACTGGCGCTGATAGCTCATCAGCTTGGGGATGGGCAGCTTGGACAGGCTCTCTTCCAGCGCCGCCTGCAGGCCCACGGCCAGGGCCGAGCCCTTGGCGGTGTAGGTGTAGAAGAAACTCTCGGCCTTGCCGTCCTGCGCGCGTTCGAGCTGGTCCGGAGTGATCACGGTGGCACCGGTGGCGGCGGCCAGGGCGGCCAGCTTTTTCACCAGCGGTGCGGCCGGACGGCCTTCGGCGTCCAGCGCCACGGTGACCGGCAAGACCTTTTCACGGATGGATTTGTCGGGCGAGGCGGCGCGCACGCCGGTGATGGACACGGCCAGCCGGCGCGGAGTCGCATAGGCGGTGGCGGCGGCATCGGATTCGAGATAGCCGCGGCTTTGCAGGCCGTTGAAAATGCCGGATGCAAAGGCATCGCCCAGCTTGGCCAAGGCCTTGGGTGGCAGTTCTTCGGTGACGAGTTCTACGAGGAGTGTCTGGTTCATGTTGTCTGTCTTGCTGTCTTGCTCGGGACGCCGGCCCTGGGCCGACGCCGCATGATGTCATTGGCCGTGTTCAGCCCGCTCTTCAGGCTGCAACCTTGGCCTCGCCCAGCATCGGGAAGCCCAGGCGTTCGCGCGATTCGAAGTAGGCCTGCGCCACCGAACGCGAGAGGTTGCGGATGCGACCGATGTAGGCGGCACGCTCGGTCACCGAGATGGCGCCACGGGCGTCGAGCATGTTGAAGGTGTGTGCCGCCTTGAGGACCTGCTCGTAGGCCGGCAGTGCCAGCGGCACCTCCATCAGGCGCTTGGCTTCGGCTTCGTAGTTGGAGAACAGCGAGAACAGGAACTCGGTGTTGGAATACTCGAAGTTGAAGGTCGATTGCTCCACCTCGTTCTGGTGGAACACATCGCCGTAGGTCAGGTGCTTCTTGACGCCGTTCTCGGTCCATTCGGTCCAGACCAGGTCATAGACGTTTTCCACGCCCTGCAGGTACATCGCCAGGCGTTCGATGCCATAGGTGATCTCGCCCAGCACCGGCTTGCAGTCCAGACCGCCGACCTGCTGGAAATAGGTGAACTGCGTCACTTCCATACCATTGAGCCAGACTTCCCAGCCCAGGCCCCAGGCGCCCAGGGTGGGATTTTCCCAGTCATCCTCGACGAAGCGCACATCGTTCTGCTTCAGGTCCAGGCCCAGGGCTTCCAGCGAACCCAGGTACAGATCGAGGATGTTTTCCGGAGCCGGCTTCAACACCACCTGGTACTGGTAGTAATGCTGCATGCGGTTGGGATTTTCGCCATAGCGGCCATCCTTGGGACGGCGCGACGGCTGGACATAGGCGGCGCGCCACGGCTCGGGGCCGATCGCGCGCAGGAAGGTCGCGGTGTGCGAGGTACCTGCGCCAACTTCCATGTCATAGGGTTGCAGCAGCGCGCAGCCCTGGGCGTCCCAATATTCTTGCAACTTGAGGATGATTTGTTGAAATGTCAGCATCGTGTGTGGTTGCCTGGCGAACCGGCGGAGGAATTGCGAAAACCTTGGATTTTAGCGTCTTTTGGGGCGTTTGACCCGGTTTTGGACGGGACCGGCGGCGCGCTGGGGGCCAGCGCGGGCATCATCGCCGGGTTCAGTGCCGGCTTCAGTGCCGGATACGGGCAGCCTTGTTGCGGCCCCAGGCCAGCAGCAGCATCAACAGCGCAATGCCGACGATGAGCTTGTTGCCCAGCAGAATGTAGGGCGTCTGGCCGCCATAGCCCTGCACCTGGCCGGCCAGTACGCCGCGGGTATAGGGCGGCAGTTCGCTGGTGGCACCGCCCGGCAGGATCACGGCGGTGGCGCCGGTATTGGTGGCCCGCAGCATCGGGCGGCCGGTTTCCAGGGTACGCATCTGCGAAATCTGCAGGTGCTGGGGCAGGGCGATGGAGTTGCCGAACCAGGCGATGTTGGACAGGTTCAGCAGCACGCTGGCCTGTGGCTGGCCGGCGCGGTAGGCATCGCGCAACTGGCCGGCGATCTCCTCGCCGAACAGGTCTTCGTAGCAGATGTTGGGCAGGATCCACTGGTCCTTCACGCCCATGGGCGATTGCACCGGCGCGCCGCGCGTCATGTCACCCAGCGGGATATGCATCAGGTCGACGAACCAGCGGAAACCGGGCGGGATGAACTCGCCGAAGGGGACCAGGTGGTGCTTGTCATAGCGGTAAGGCATCAGTGCCGACCCGACGCCCGGGCCGAAGCCGAGCACCGAATTGGCATACTGCTGCGGTCCATCGGACAGCGGGATGCCCAGCGCCAGGTGACTACCGCTGAGTTGCGCAAAGCGGGCGATACGTTCCAGGTAATCCGGCGGCAATTGCTGGGGCAGCAGCGGAATCGCGGTTTCCGGCGTGGCGATCAGGTCCGCCGGAGCCGCGCTGATCATCTGTTCATACATGCCCAGCGTGGCAACCAGGGCATCGTTGGAGAACTTCATTTCCTGCGGGATGTTGCCTTGCAGGAGCCGCACCGTGATCGGCTGGCCCTGTGGCGCAGTCCACTTCACCAGCCGCAGTGCCACGCCGCCTGCACACAGCAGGGCGGCCGCGCACAGCGGCAGCACGATACGCTGGCCGGTACCGGCCACACCCTTGCGGCACAGCCCCATCCACAGCAGGGCCAGGCTGCCGGCAATGAGCGCCGCGACCCAGCCCACCAGATAGACCCCGCCTACCGGGGCGAAGCCGGCCAGCGGCCCCACCGTGTGCGCATAGCCCGAGATCAGCCAGGGGAAACCGGTGAATACCCAACCGCGCAGCCATTCCGACAAGGTCCACAGGGCCGGCAGCATGAATAGCGCCAGCAGCAGGGGCGAGGACGACCAGCGATTGCGTAGCCAGCCCGCCAGGGCCGTGGCCGCGCCAGCATAGAGACCCAGGTACAGCGCCAGCAGGCCTACTGCCAGCGCCGCCATCCAGCCCGGCATGCCACCGTAGTCGTGCATGCTGATGTAGAGCCAGTGCACGCCTGCCGCCGACCAGCCGAAACCATACAGCCAGCCACGCAGGAAGTGGCCGCGCACACTGGCCTGCGGCCGTGCCAGTACACCGTGGAACAGCCAGGCCAGCGCGACGATCTGCAGCGGCCACCACTTGAACGGTGCAAAGGCGAAGACGTTCAGCGCACCTGCCGCCACCGGCAGCAACAGGCCGACGGTCAGGGCAAGGCGACCGCGAGCGGCGACCTCCCCGGGCGGGGAGTGCAATTCAGGGGAGGCAGGGGAATTCACGCTGGAAAGGCTGGCAGATCAGAACATCACTCTTCGTCCACCGGAGCCGGGGGAAGCTTGGACACCAGCAGTACATGCACCTGGCGCGCATCGGCGCGCAGCACTTCGAAATGCAGGCCATCGATATCGAACTCGTCGCCCTTGCGCGGCACGCGGCCCACATGGTTGGCGACCAGTCCGCCGATGGTATCGGCCTCGTCCTCGGAGAAGCGGCTGCCCACTTCCTCGTTGAACTGGGCCAGCTCGGTGAGCGCCTTGACGCGCCAGCGCGGACCGTGCGGACCGTCCTTCAGGGCCAGCACATTGTCTTCGGCTTCGTCGAAATCGTATTCGTCCTCGATGTCGCCGACGATCTGTTCCAGCACGTCCTCGATGGTGATCAGGCCGGCCACGCCACCATATTCGTCGACCACCACGGCCATGTGATTGCGGTTGGCGCGGAAGTCGCGCAGCAGTACGTTGAGGCGCTTGGATTCGGGGATGAAGATGGCCGGGCGCAGCATGTCGCGCACGTCGAAGGATTCCTCCGCGTAGTAGCGCAGCAGGTCCTTGGCCAGCAGGATGCCGATGACCTTGTCGCGCTCGCCATCCACGGCGGGGAAGCGCGAGTGCGAGGTCGCCAGCACTTCCGGCATCCAGGTCTCGATGGGTTTGGAGATATCGATGGTGTCCATCTGCGAGCGCGGGACCATGATGTCGCGTACGGCCAGGTCGGACACCTGGAACACACCTTCGATCATCGACAGCGCATCGGCATCGATCAGGTTGCGCTCGTGGGCGTCATGCAACACTTCGAGCAGTTCTGCCCGGTTCTCGGGCTCGGGGGAAATCAGTGCGGTGAGTCGTTCAAAGAGAGAACGATGGGGTTTAGCGTCAGATTTGACGCTACTAGGGTGATCTTGCATGGCGTTAGGCGCGAGCCCGACGTAGTTTCGAAGAGCCATAGGATACAACAATTATGTGACAAGTCCACTAAAGGGACCTGGCAACAGCGCTCTCCAGCTCATCCTTGGCGCCGCGCTTGCCGCCCGGAAACGCAAGCCGGCAGTGACGTTGCGCATGGACGAAAAAAGCCGGCATCACTGATGCCGGCAAGAACTACTTCAGGGAAATCGTATCGCTGGGCGCTCGCTGTTGTCCGTTTATGCCCATTTATGCCCGTTTGTGCCCGCTTATGGCGGCTTAGGCATAGCTGAGCGCTTCCATCTGCCCGCCGCCCTGCACCTCGGCGCGCAGCTGCGGGCTGCGCTGCGGGTTGGCGGAGACGGCAAGCGGTGCTGCCTGGCCCTGGGTGGGGGAGAGCTTGAACACGCTCACCACATCGGTCAGGGCTTCGGTCTGCTGCTGCATTGACGCGGCGGCAGCGGCTGCTTCTTCCACCAGTGCGGCGTTCTGCTGGGTGGCTTCGTCGATCAGGGCGACGGCGCTGTTGATCTGTTCCAGGCCGGTGGTCTGCTCGCTGCTCGCGGCGCTGATGTCCTGCACGATCTGGGTCACGCTGCCGATGCTCTTGACCACTTCCTGCATGGTCGATCCGGCTTCGCCGACCTGCTGTTCGCCGGCAGCCACCTTGGCCACCGACTCGTTGATCAGTGCTTCGATTTCCTTGGCGGCGACCGCCGAGCGTTGCGCCAGGGTGCGCACTTCGGAGGCCACCACCGCAAAGCCGCGGCCTTGTTCGCCGGCACGGGCCGCTTCGACGGCCGCGTTCAGGGCCAGGATGTTGGTCTGGAAAGCGATGCCATCGATGACGCTGATGATGTCCACGATCTTGTGCGAGGACGCGCTGATCGAATGCATGGTCTCTACCACCCGGCCCACTGCGGCGCCACCCTTGGCAGCGACTTGCGAGGCATTGTCGGCCAGGCGACGGGCTTCACGGGCATTGTCGGCGGTCTGCTTGACGGTGGCGGTCAGCTGTTCCATGGCCGAGGCGGTCTCCTGGAGCGAGCTGGCCTGCTGTTCGGTGCGGTTGGACAGGTCCATGTTGCCGCGCTTGATTTCGTCGGAAGCCACGGCGATGGTGTCGGTGCCATGGCGCACTTCGCCCACGATGGCCACCAGGCTCTCGTTCATGCCCTTGAGTGCGGCCATCAGCTGACCTAGCTCATCCTTGCTGTTGACTTCGATGTGGCTGCCCAGGTCACCGGCCTGCACGCTCTGCGCCACGCTCACGGCCTGGGCCAGCGGACGGGAGATGGAGCGGGTCAGCAGCCAGGCGATCAGGCCTCCCAGCATCAGGGCGGCCAGGCTGGCGCCCAGCATGGTCCATTTGGCGAGGTCATAGGCGGCTTCGGCCTGTTCCACGTTGGCTTGCGAATTGCTGCGCAGCATCTTGTTGAATTGCGCAACATGGGTGATGACGCGGTTCAGGATAGGCATGCAATCCTTGACCAGCGAAGCACGCGCGGCATCGGTCTGCTGCGAAGTGGCCAGCTTGACGATGTTGACGGCCACCGGCAGATACTGCGCTTCCAGCTTGCGCAACTGCTCCAGCATGTCGCGTTCCTGCTGGGTGGTGGCCGGGTCCTGCATCAGCTTGGTCAGTGCGGCCATGCCGGCGTCGATGCCCTGCTGCGAAGAGCCCACCAGCGCCAGATCATTCTTTTGCTCGGCGGCATCAGTCACTAGGGTCAGGTTCCGAGCTGCGATGGCGCGCAGGCCGATGGCGAATTGCACTTTGGACAAGGCTTCCAGCTTGCCCTCGTCGATGGAGGTCAGGAAGATGATGCGATCGTTCAGGCGCGACACCTGCTGCAGGCCGAAAGCGGCTACTGCCACCAGCAATACCAGGACTGCTGCGAAACCCAGGCCAAGACGGTGGCCGATCTTCCAGTTCTTCATGACCTTCTCCCCGATGAATAATTGTGTGCCTCCATTCTTGTCCAGCAGGAGGCAAATTCCCATCAGGTTTTTCCTTAAAGTTTGCAAAAAAACCGACGTAAAAGACGCGCTTCGTTGCTGTACCGTCATCACCATCGCGGGTTTGAATATCGATGTGCTCCCATCGATCAGATTTGTCGTAGCCAGGTTGACAACTGCTTGATGTCCGGCACGCAGACGAAAAAAACGGCCTGCCGCAGCAGACCGTTCATCCATCAAGGCGAGGGCGGCGCTCTCAGCGCATCGCTTCAACGCGCGGCATAAGGATTGCCATAGCCCAACAACCCGGCCAGGATCTCCGTTTCCAGCGCCTCCATCTCGTTGGCTTCTTCGTCGTCCTCATGGTCGTAGCCCTGCGCATGCAATACGCCGTGCACCACCAGGTGGGCGGTGTGTTCTTCCACGCTCTTCTTCTGCTCGGCCGCTTCCTTTTCCAGTACGTCAGTACAGAAGATGATGTCGGCCTGGGTGACTTCACTGTCCTCGTCTTCGGTATAGGCGAAGGTCAGCACGTTGGTGGCGTAGTCCTTGCCGCGATAGTCGCGGTTCAGGTCGCGGCCTTCCTCGCTGCCCACGAAGCGCAGCGTCAGTTCGGCCGGCGCGAACAGCGCGGCCTGCACCCAGCGGCGCAGCATGGGACGGGTGATGGCCTCTTTGAGGCGGTCGTCGGCGTATTGCACCGACAGCGTAAGTTTAGGTTTTGGCATTGCGGGGCCTGGCGGACTTGGTCAAGAGATTGGTGGCGGTGCGGGCAGTGGCGCGCGCGGTATCGGGGCGGCTGTTGCCGGCGGCGTCATAGGCATCGACGATGCGCGCCACCAGCGGGTGACGCACCACGTCGGCGCTGGTAAAGCGCGAGAAGGCGATGCCGCGTACATCGTGCAGTACCGAGATGGCGTCGACCAGGCCGCTTTTCTGGCCATGATGCAGGTCCACCTGGGTGACGTCACCGGTGATGACGGCCTTGCTGCCGAAGCCGATGCGGGTGAGGAACATCTTCATCTGTTCCGGCGTGGTGTTCTGGGCTTCGTCGAGGATGATGAAGGCGTGGTTCAGCGTACGCCCGCGCATGTAGGCCAGTGGCGCGATTTCGATGGCCTGCTTCTCGAACAGCTTCTGCGTGCGGTCAAAGCCCAGCAGGTCATACAGCGCGTCATAGAGCGGGCGCAGGTAGGGATCGACCTTCTGCGCCAGGTCTCCCGGCAGGAAGCCCAGACGCTCGCCCGCTTCCACTGCCGGGCGCGTGAGTACGATGCGCTGCACGGCATCGCGCTCCAGCGCATCGACTGCACAGGCCACTGCCAGATAGGTCTTGCCGGTACCGGCCGGGCCCACGCCGAAGGTGATGTCGTGCTCCAGGATGGCGTTGAGATACTGGCTTTGATGCGGGGTGCGGCCACGCAGGTCGTGCTTGCGGGTCTTCAACACCGGGCTGTCCGGCAGGGGATCCTGGTTTTCCTGCTCGACGGCGGCTGCGGCGGCAGCGACCGCGGCTGCAGCGGTCGCCTTGCGGCGGCGCGCCGACAGCGGCGGCAGGCCGGCCTCTTCGTCGGCGGCGGCATTGGCGCGCTGCTCGACCAGCGCCAGCTGGATGTCATCCACGGCGACCGGGCGGTCCGCCTTTTCATAGAAGCGTTCCAGCACTTCCACCGCGCGTTCGGCATTGGTGCCGGTGACCACGAAGCGGTCGCCACGGCGGAAGATGGTCACGTCCAGCGCGGCGGAAATCTGACGCAGGTTTTCATCGAGTGCGCCGCACAGGTTGGCCAGGCGCCGGTTGTCCAGCGGCTGGGGGGTGAAGTGGTGAGGCTGGTTGGGGATTTTTTTCAATGCTCGATTCCGGTTGGGAGGGATTGGACCATCAATGCTGGGTAAGGAGCTCGCCGCGCAGCGAGAACGGGAAGGCCTCGGTGATACGGACCTCGATGATCTGGCCGATCAGGCGCTGGCCATTCGGTCCACCATCGAAGTTGACCACGCGGTTGCTCTCGTTGCGGCCCTGCAGTTCATCTTCGCGGCGTTTGGAAATGCCTTCGACCAGGATGCGCTGCACCGAGCCGACCTGGGCTGCGCTGATCTTGGCGGCGTTGTCGTTGAGTGCGGCCTGCAGACGCTGCAGACGCGCCAGCTTGACCTCGGCCGGCGTATCGTCGGGCAGGTTGGCTGCCGGCGTGCCGGGGCGGGCGCTGAAGATAAACGAGAAACTGTTGTCGAAGCCGACATCGGCCACCAGTTTCATCAAGGCCTCGAAATCTTCCTCGGTCTCACCGGGGAAGCCGACGATGAAGTCGGACTGCACCGTGATATCGGGGCGCACCTTGCGCATGCGGCGGATCACCGACTTGTATTCCAGCGCCGTATAGCCGCGCTTCATGGCCGCCAGGGTACGGTCCGAGCCATGCTGGGCCGGCAGGTAGAGGTGGTTGCACAGCTTCGGGACCTTGGCATAGGTATCGATCAGGCGCTGCGAGAATTCCTTGGGATGGCTGGTCACGAAGCGGATGCGCTCGATGCCGGGCAGCTCGGCGATGTACTCGATCAACAGCGCGAAGTCGGCGATCTCGCCATCTTCCATCACGCCGCGATAGGCATTCACGTTCTGGCCCAGCAGCATGATTTCCTTCACGCCCTGGTCAGCCAGGCCGGCCACCTCGGTCAAGACGTCCTCGAAGCGGCGCGAGACTTCCTCGCCACGGGTATAGGGCACCACGCAGTAGCTGCAATACTTGCTGCAGCCTTCCATGATCGACACGTAGGCGCTGGCGCCTTCCACCCGCGCCGGGGGCAGGTGGTCGAACTTCTCGATCTCCGGGAAGCTGATGTCCACCTGCGGGCGGCCGCTGTAGCGTCGCTCGCTGATCATCTGCGGCAGCCGGTGCAGGGTCTGCGGGCCGAACACCATGTCCACGAAGGGTGCGCGCTTGATGATGGCATCCCCTTCCTGTGACGCCACGCAACCGCCCACGCCGATGAGCAGGTCGGGATTGTCCTTCTTCAGTGCGCGCAACCGGCCCAGGTCGGAAAACACCTTTTCCTGCGCCTTTTCGCGGATGGAACAGGTGTTGAGCAAGATCACGTCCGCCTCTTCCGGACGGTCGGTCTTGATGAGACCGTCGGAGGCATTGAGCACGTCGGCCATCTTGTCCGAGTCGTACTCGTTCATCTGGCAGCCGAAGGTTTTGATGAATACTTTTTTCTGCATAGATCTGTTTCAGGCGTAGAGCGCTGGAGAGGCCGCATGGACCCATGCGGGCGCCGGCAAGGAGGAGGGCGGCGGGCCGCTGGAATCTGCTGCTGCAGCGGTGGAGGAGCCCATCCTCGAAGGTTCGCGATTATATCACCGCAGGCCGCGCCAGGCCGGGCG
Organism: Herbaspirillum sp. VT-16-41; assembly: GCF_001994935.1. Taxonomy (NCBI): domain Bacteria; kingdom Pseudomonadati; phylum Pseudomonadota; class Betaproteobacteria; order Burkholderiales; family Oxalobacteraceae; genus Herbaspirillum; species Herbaspirillum sp. VT-16-41. Next base: position 121,206 of record NZ_MUXB01000120.1, on the reverse strand, counting down.
TGGCCTGCGGGCGGCGTATCGCCGGGAATCGGCTCAGAGTTCGCCGCAGCAGTCCAGCAGCCAGTCCAGTACCGCACGCAGGCGCGGCAGGGCCTTGAGGTCGCGGTGAAAGACCGCCCACAGCTCGCGCTCCAGCTGTGGCGCGGCGTCCACAGTCTGCAATTCCGGCGCCAGCAGGTAGCTGGGCAGCAGCGCCAGTCCGACCCCGGCGCGCGCCGCCATGCACTGCGCCACCAGGCTGGTGCTGCGAAAGCGCACCGGATTTCCGGCTGCATGGGTGGCAATCCACTGCGTCTCCGGAATGTCGGGCACGCCATCGTCATAGCCGACGAAGGGCGCCGTCTTGCGGGCGCCACGCCACAGGGCGACATTGGCCGGCGTGCCGCACAGGTAGAAGCGCACCCTCCCCAGCCGGCGCGCGATCAGTTCGCCATCCTGCGGCCGGGCGAAACGCAGCGCCAGGTCGGCCTCGCGCCGGGCCAGGCTGAGCGTCTGGTGGCCCAGTGCCAGCTCCACGTCCAGCGCCGGCCATTGCTGCAACAGCGCCGGCAGGCGCGGCGCCAGGAACAGGGTGCCGATGGCATCGGTGCAGGCCAGGCGCAGCTTGCCTTCCAGCCGCAGGTCTTCACCGGCCAGGGTGCGGGCCAGTTGCCGGGGCTGTTCCTGCATGGCACGGGCGGCCGTCAGCACACTTTCGCCCAGGCGGGTAAGTTCGACATCGTCGGCGCGCCGGATGAACAGCGGCGCCTGCATCGCTGCTTCCAGCTGCTGCAGGCGGCGGCCGATGGTGGCGTGCGTCACCCCCAGCAAGCGCGCCGCGCCGGAAAAGCTGCCAGCGTCGATGAAGGCGGCAAAGCTGCGCAGGCTCTCCCAGTCGGCTTGCAAGGCTGCGTGCGCGGATTGGGTGGCAGGGAGAGGGGCTGTCAATTTTTTCACAGGTGGCTGTCGATTACGAGGAATGGTAGTGCGAATTTTATCGGACTAAGATGGCCTGTCATCAACGTTCTGCAGCATCTTTCGAATTTCCATCTTTCCTTCTTCAGACAAGGAGTCACCCATGTCCACGCCACAGACCCTGATCCAGATCGCCGGCGGCACTTCCCGCGCCGCCACCTGGCAGGAAGCCGTCCTGCTCATCATCGACCATCAGACCGAATACACCACCGGCCGCGCACCGCTGGCCGGCATCGATGCTGCCGTCGGCCAGATCGCCACCCTGCTGGCACAGGCGCGCGCTGCTGGCGCACCGGTGATCCACGTGGTCCACCACAGCAAGCCGGGTGCTGCCATGTTCGATCCACAAGGGCCGCATGTGGCCATCATCGACGGCCTGCAGGCCGAGCCCGGCGAGCTGATCGTGCACAAGAGCCTGCCCAACGCCTTTGCCGGCACCACCCTGGATGAGTCCCTGCAGAAGACCGGTCGCCGCGCCCTGATCGTGGCCGGCTTCGCCACCCACATGTGCGTCAGCGCCACCGTGCGTTCTGCGCTGGATCACGGCTACGCCAGTACCGTGGTCGCTGCCGCCTGCGCCACGCGCGACCTGCCTGATCCGCTGGGCGGCCAGCCCATCAGCGCCGCCGACATCCAGCGCGTGGCCCTGGTCGAGCTGGCGGATCGTTTCGCCACCGTGGTGCCGGATGCGAACGCGCTGGCGACCGGCTGACAATGTCCGGAGAGGTGCGCTGCTTCTAAAAATCACGCTCAAGCGCTACCCATGCGGTAGCGCTTTTTTGGGAGCAGCCGGTCTCTAATCCAGCTGCGGAAACGACCTGCAGTGCGTCACGCCAGGATCACCTGGCCGGTGGTCCAGCGTGTCTGACTGGCCTCAGGTGGCGCAAAGGCTGCCATCGCTTGCACCAGTTTGTCCACATCGCTGTCGTAGAGAGTGCTGCCGTCAGCCGTACGGATACGCTCAATGTGATTGTCCGCCCCGCTGGCACCGCCGACGTACCAGTCCTTCACCCTGATCTGATCCGCCGTACCCAGCACATCGATCTGCAGATCATTGCCCACATGACGGAACCACAGCTGGTTCCGGTCAATGTCCGTCAACATCAGCATATCGGTGCGGCCAGTCTTATCGTGATCTACAAGGATGTCCTTTCCATCGCCCGCGCTGTACAGATAGGTATCGCTGCCGCTCCCTCCGATCAAGATATCGTTTCCTCGCCCGCCGGAAAGGATGTCATTGCCTCCATAGCCTTCGATCCGGTTGTCATTGGCGTCGCCGACGAGGCGGTCGGCTGCATCGGTACCGCCCAGGTTTTCAATGCCGATCAGCGTATCTGCTCCATCTCCGAGAATGACCGTGCCCCTTGCCAGCGAGGCATCGATGCCAATCCCGGCACCCCCCAGATAATTGGCCCGGTAATCGACCGTGTCGTTGCCGGCATCACCCACCAGCACCTTGTCGTCATCAAAGGTTGGCAGGCCGTACAAGCTCATGCTGGCCAGACCGTAGCCACCGGCGGTGTGGCTGGTCGCCACATTGGTCAGTTTGCCGTTGGTGTTCCAGTTGAAGTTCGTATCGAGCACGTTGCCGTATGTGTATTTTGCATTGAGTACGGTAGCCGTCAAACCGCCCTCAACCCGATCCGCAAAGCGGATTTGCATGGCCTTGCTGTAGACCGCCCCGTCATAGAAGCCGATCCATGCCGTGCGTGCCGCGAAAGGAGACATAGACCTCACCAGCGTAGTCTGTGCCAGACTTGCCGCGCCATACAGTGGCATCAAAGCCGGACCCTAGCAAGGGGATATCGCTTTTGTTTTCTGAGGCGATGACGTCGAAGCTCGCTGCGATGAACTTCGCTTGATCTTCGGTCATTCTTTCACTAAGTGCGTCGGCTACATCTTTAACTACCAATCCTTTCCTCAGGTCTATATAGGCCGCATCGGCAAGTAGGGCATTGATATATGCGTAATTTATTGCCTTCATTTGGAATCTCCTTTTTCAAGTAATTTATCGATATCGATTTTCTTTAAAATCTCATGTTTATCTTCTGGCCAGCAGGTAGTAGTTCCGCCAAGTCCTAATCCCAACCTTCCAAGTAACAGGCCGCCTTTGGCATGTACTGCGTTGTATGTCATGAATGGTTGCCCTGTTTCTGCATCTATATAGGTGGCCCGTTGAATACTGATCGGTATGACTGTTCCACGAACTGGCTCAGATGAATCAGGACTCACTTCGCGTACAGCCCTTACGTTTTCCCAATCCGGGCTGAGCCAAACGACCGCCTCTTTCTCACAAAGCCGTTTGAATTGCCAACGACCAATCAACTCATCGGCAATGGGCGCGAGAAACGCCAACGGGACAAACAGATACGACCACGCGCGCTTCAGGCCCAACCATCGTGGGATTGCCCTGCCAAAGTAAAAGGCGGATGCCAGCCACACAAAGAACACGATGAGGAATATCAATCCGATCATGCCTACGCCCCCCCTGGTATCTTGATTTGCCCCGTCACCCGTTACGTTGCTGATAGCCGCGCTATTGAAGGTAGTGGCCGCCAAGAGATTGGCTTCAAGCAGATGCGTGAACGCCGTGAAGAGGCATCCACCGAGACTGAGGGCATTCACGCCCGCGATGGTGTTGACCTGGCCGTAGAGTTCGCCGGTGGCGACCACTGGACTATCGGCGGCGAAGGTGTAGTTATTTGCGAGAGGGGAGGGCGCAATGGTCTCGACCTTGAGCTGTTTGACCAAGTCCCCCGGCTTGCCGGTGATCCGCATCCACCAGTTGACCATGTCACGCACCTGGTTGTAGCCCACGCCGCGTGAGGCAAGATCGACATCGGCCTCGATGCCGGTTCCGCCGTCTTGTGTTTGCGTTCCGCGAAAGGAGACGTAAACCTCGCCGGCGTAGATTCTTCCAACCCTGCCGCGCCATACAGTGGCGTCAAAGCCGGATCCTGGCAGCGGGATGTCGCGTTTGTTTTCTGATGCGATGACCTCGAAGTTGGCGGCGATGAATTTCGCTTGATCTTTTTCCATTCTCTTTTTGAGGGTGGCGACCAATTTTCCGACATCCATATCCTTGTCTAAATCTATGTACGCTGCATCGGCAAGCAAGGCGCCGACGTACGCGTTGTGGATCGTGTTCACTGCTACTTCTCCTTATCAAGTAAATTTTTCATATCGATTTCCTTCCTGATGTAAACATTCAAATGGAACAAAAACGACGTGCGCTGCAATTCAACAAGGAGGACACCAAGGTGCTCTCCTACCGCCATAGTGGCAGGGGTATCGATAGGCGCAAGCCTATTTGTCTTGCTTGCCCCAAATTTTTTAAGCAAGCAAAACTTATGATTGGCGGGGCAAAAAAGTTGGGCGTGATCGTGAGATTTCGTCTCGTGAAAGCCGTCTCTTTGCAGCTCACTTCGGGCCTGTATTTGGATCTCTACGTTTTCTGAAATATGTTTTTTGCGTATCGTTTTTTGTGCGCGAATGACGAGAGGTGGTCAGGACGCTACTGCGTGATGAGGCATGGAAGAAGGTCGGCGAAATCTTGCTTGCCAAGGCGGCCGAGAATAAATCACGCTGGAAAATCGGGGGGCGAAGCTTTGCCCACCCAGGCCCTTTGACGTCGTGTTATCCATAAGTTGATCGATATCGAATTTTTCTGAAGAAAATTTCATCACGTTGACGACGCGGAACTAGCAATAATTGGAATTTCCCTGAGAACAATCAGGAGCACTGAAATTCAGGTGACAGAATCGCTTAGTTTGTCCGCTGTCAAAAAAATGTCGATCACGCCCCGCGCCAAGCTGAAAGGCCAGGCGCAGAAAGCGTGACAGACGTACCGAACAGAACCACTGCAGTTTTCGCGCTGCCGCATTTCACTAAGGTGGCTGCATAAGTTGGCTGCATAAGGCGGCCCGTTGCCGCCGCCACGCTCCCTGGAAAAAGGATGAGTCGAACATGATCCCGGCAGTCTTTCGCGACAGGCTTGATGCGCTGCTCGCCAGCGGCCAGCGCACGATACTTGGACTGGCCGGGCCGCCCGGCTGTGGCAAGTCCACGCTGGCACAGGCCTTGCTCGACCATGCCGGTTCCCGCGCTGCGGTGCTGCCCATGGATGGATACCACCTCGCCAATGCCGAGCTGGCACGCCTGGGTCGCGCTGCCCGCAAGGGTGCCGAGGATACTTTCGACAGCGCCGGTTTCGTCCACCTGCTGTCGCGTCTGCGCAGCCAGGTCGCCGACGAGATGGTCTACGCCCCGCAGTTCCTGCGCGAGATCGAGGAAGCCATTGCCGGCAGCATCGCCATCAGTGCCGATATCCCGCTCATCATCACCGAAGGCAACTATCTGCTGCTCGACCGCGGCCATTGGTCGCGCGTGCGTCCGCTGCTGGACGAGGTCTGGTATGTCGAGGTCGATCCCGCCCTGCGGCTGGAACGCCTGATTGCCCGCCATGTGCAGTTTGGACGCAGCCGGGCCGATGCTGAGGCCTGGGTGATGAACAGCGATGAAATCAATGCTGCCCTGATCGCCACCACACGGGATCGGGCCGACCGTATTTTTCGCTGGGACTGAACTCCCGGCGTCAATGTCAGCAGTACCTGGTTGGCAGCACGCAATCAGCAATACGCATTTAGCAGCACGCAGTCAGCAGCACGCAAAACGTAGAACAAGCCATCCCCCCTCTAAAAAAAACCGGAGACAAGCATGATCAGAAAATCCCTCGCCATCGCCTGTGCCACTCTCTCGCTGGCATCCTTCACACATGAGGTCCAGGCCGCTGACAAGCCGCTGAAGTCGGTCGGCGTCACCCTGGGTGACCTCGCCAATCCCTTCTTCGTGGCCATCGCCAAGGGGGCCGAGAGCGGCGCCCACAAGATCAACCCGGACGCGCGGGTGACCGTGGTGTCCTCCAAGTACGACCTCAACACCCAGGTCGGCCAGATCGAGAATTTCATCGCCAACAAGGTCGACATGATCGTGCTCAACGCGGCTGATTCCAAGGGTATCGGCCCGGCGGTGAAGAAGGCCAAGAAGGCTGGCATCGTAGTGGTGGCCGTGGACGTGGCGGCCGAGGGAGCCGATGTCACTGTCATGTCGGATAACACCATGGCCGGCGCCGAGTCCTGCAAGTTCATCGCCGACAAGCTGCAGGGCAAGGGCAATGTGGTCATCGTCAATGGCCCGCCGGTTTCGGCGGTGATGGACCGTGTCTCCGGCTGCAAGGCCGAGTTCAAGAAGTCGCCCGGCATCAAGATCCTCTCCGACAACCAGAATGCCGGTGGCAGTCGCGACGGCGGCATGACCACCATGTCCAACCTGCTGGCCGCGCACGCCAGGATCGATGGCGTCTTCGCCATCAACGACCCCACCGCGATCGGTGCCGAACTGGCGATCCGTCAGGCCAAACGCAGTGACATCAAGGTCATCAGTGGCGTGGATGGCGCACCCGATGCCGAGCGCGCCCTCAAGGACAGCAAGTCGTTGTTCGCCGCCTCGCCGGCCCAGGACCCGTATGGCATGGCCGCCGAGAGCGTGGCCATCGGCTATCAGTTGATGAATGGCCGCGCCCCGGAAAAGAACGTCAAGCTGCTGCCCGTGAAGCTGATTACCCGCGACAACGTGGCCGACTACAAGGGCTGGGTCCCGGCCAACTGATCGACTGATCTGTCGCTGCCCGGAGCGCCGGCCTGCCTGCATCGTAGCGGGCCGGTGAGTCCGATGGCTGCACCGTCCGGCGCCCTTGGGCGGCGTTGCCGCGTACGGCTGACGTTACCATTTCCTTTACGATCTCATGACTTCCACACCCCTGCTGCGGATGACCGGCATCAGCAAGTCTTTCGGGGCCACGCGCGCCCTGTCGGCGATGCACCTGAGCATCTATCCCGGCGAAATCCACGCCCTCATGGGCGAGAACGGCGCCGGCAAGAGCACCTTGATGAAAGTCCTGTCCGGCGTGCATGCGCCGGACAGCGGCGAGATTCTCCTGGACGGCAAGCCGCTGTCCCTGCGTGACCCCGGAGCCAGCCGCGTGGCCGGTATCAACCTGATCTACCAGGAACTGGCCGTGGCACCCAATATCAGCGTGGCTGCCAATGTCTTCATGGGCAGCGAATTGCGCACGCGCCTGGGCTTGATCGACCACGTCGCGATGCGGCAGCGTACCGATGCCGTGCTGGCTCAGCTGGGTGCCGCCTTTCGCGCCAGCGACCGCGCCGGACGCCTTTCCATCGCCGAGCAGCAGCAGGTGGAAATCGCCCGCGCCCTGGTGCATCGCAGCCGCATCGTCATCATGGATGAACCGACGGCAGCGCTGTCCGAGCGCGAGACCGAAAACCTGTTCAAGGTCGTGCGTCGTCTGCGCGACGAAGGCCTGGCCATCATCTACATCAGCCATCGCATGGCCGAAGTCCACGCCCTGGCCGACCGCGTCACCGTACTGCGCGATGGCAGCTTCGTCGGCGAGCTGACACGCCAGGAGATCGACGCCGAGCGCATCGTCCAGATGATGGTCGGGCGATCGCTGGGGGAGTTCTACCAGCATCGCCGCATGGCGCCTGAGCAGGCCGCGACCTTGCCCACCGTATTGCAGGTGCGGGCGCTCGCCGGTGGCAAGGTCAAACCGGCTTCCTTCGCGCTGCGCGCAGGCGAAGTGCTGGGCTTTGCCGGACTGGTGGGTGCCGGCCGTACCGAACTGGCGCGCCTGCTGTTCGGTGCGGATGCCCGCAGCGGCGGTCAGGTCCTGCTGGATGGCCAGTTGCTGCAGATCGATAGCCCGCGCGCGGCCATGCGGGCTGGCATCGCCTATGTGCCTGAGGACCGCAAGGGGCAGGGCCTGTTCCTGCAGATGGCGGTGGCGGCCAACGCCACCATGAATGTGGCATCGCGCCATGCGCGGCTGGGATTGGTCAACGGCCGCACCCTGCACGGGGTGGCGCAGGCATCGATACGTCGCCTCAACGTCAAGGTGGCCCATCCCGGCGTGCCGGTGGGCAAGCTCTCTGGTGGCAATCAGCAAAAGGTCTTGCTGGCGCGCTGGCTGGAGATCGCGCCACGCGTGTTGATCCTGGACGAGCCCACGCGGGGTGTGGATATCTATGCCAAGAGCGAGATCTATCAACTTGTCCACAGGCTGGCCGAGCAGGGCGTGGCCGTGGTCGTCATCTCCAGCGAACTGCCGGAGGTGATCGGCATCTGCGACCGTGTACTGGTCATGCGCGAAGGCGCCATCACCGGCGAACTGGCCGGTGCCGACATCACCCAGGAAAACATCATGCGCCTGGCGACCGACACTGCCGGCGTGCCACCCGCATCTCCCCATTCACCTCAACCTTCCCTTCATCCCACCCATGGCTGAAATCGATCCCATGCATGAGACTGCACGCGCACCTTCGCGCGCCCCTTCCGGCCCCTCGCAATGGCTGCTGCACCGGCTGGGCATGTTGCCGGTGCTGGTGGTGCTCTACCTCCTCTTCTACGCGCTGACGATCTATCTCAGCGGCGATGGCAGCTCCAATTTCGCCAGTGCCGAAAACACCATGAACATCCTGCGTCAGGTCGCCATCAACCTGGTGCTGGCCGCCGGCATGACCTTCGTCATCCTGACTGCCGGCATCGACCTGTCCGTGGGGTCGGTGCTGGCGGTCTCGGCGGTGCTGGGGATGCAGGTGTCTCTGGGGGCGGCGTCCGGCTGGTCGATTCCGGTCTTCGTCTTCTCGGGATTACTGATGGGCCTGCTCAACGGCGCCATGGTGGCCTTCCTCAACATCAATGCCTTCGTGGTCACCCTGGGGACCATGACGGCCTTTCGCGGGGCGGCCTACCTGCTGGCCGATGGCACCACGGTCTTGAACAACGACATCCCCAGCTTCGAGTGGATCGGCAATGGCGACTTCCTGCATGTGCCCTGGCTGATCTGGGTGGCGCTGGCGGTGGCGCTGCTGTCCTGGGTGATCCTGCGCAAGACGGTGCTGGGCATGCACATATATGCCATCGGCGGCAACCTGCAGGCAGCGCGCCTGACCGGCATCCGCGTCGGGCTGGTCCTGTTGTTCGTCTATGCCATCAGCGGCCTGTTCTCGGGATTGGCCGGTGCCATGTCGGCCAGTCGCCTGTATGGCGCCAACGGCAACTGGGGCAGTGGCTATGAACTCGACGCGATCGCTGCCGTGGTACTGGGCGGCACCAGCCTGATGGGCGGCGTGGGCACGATCTGGGGAACGGTGGTGGGGGCGCTGATCATCGGCGTCATGAACAACGGGCTGACCATTCTCGGCCTGTCCTCGTTCTGGCAATACGTGGCCAAGGGCGCGGTGATCGTGCTGGCGGTGATCCTCGACAAATGGCGCCAGAAGGATGCCAGCCAATGAACCTCAGCCTCTCGTACAAGGAGCGCAGCATGCAGCAACCCGATTTCGAAAGCCGTCATTTCCTGCAGTCGCATGTGGCCGATACCCTGGCCTTCTACGACCGCCATGCCATCGATCCGCAGGGCGGCTTCTTCCATTACCTGAAGGACGACGGCAGCGTCTATGACCGCTCGCACCGCCATCTGGTCAGTGCCACCCGTCTGGTCTTCACGCAGGCCATGGCCTATACGCATACTCGCCAGGAACGTTATCTGGAGCAGGCGCGGCACGCGCTATCGCATCTGGAGCGTTTCCGCCATCCGCATGGTCCGCTGGCCGGCCTGTATGCCTGGACCCTGCGCGACGGGCAGATCGAGGACGGTACCGTGATGGCCTATGGCCAGGCTTTCGTACTGCTGGCCTATGCCCACGCCCATCGCGTTGGCCTGTGTGATGCGCAGCAGGTGGCGCAGGCCTTCGAACGCATGGAGAGCGCCTTCTTCGAACCCGCCCATGGCGCCTATGCCGATGAGATCACCCCGTCTGGCGAGCTGATTGCCTATCGCGGCCAGAACGCCAACATGCATATGTGCGAAGCCTGCCTGGCAGCCTATGCGGCCACCGGCCTGGCGCGCTATCTGGAGCGCGCCCGTCTGCTGATCGACCGTTTCGTGTTCGGACTGGCGCAGCAGTCGCAGGGGCTGGTCTGGGAGCACTACCGCCAGGACTGGACGCCCGACCACGACTACAACCGCGGCAATCGCGACAACATCTTCAAGCCCTGGGGCTTCCAGACCGGTCACCAGACCGAGTGGGCCAAGCTGCTGCTGATCGCCCACGCCATCGAGGCCAGCCCGGATTACGTCACGCGCGCGGCCGAGTTGCAGAAGGCCGCCTGGACGCATGGCTGGGATGGCGAACATGGTGGCCTGATCTACGGTTTCGATCCGGACATGCGGCCCTATGACAGCGACAAGTATTTCTGGGTCCAGGCCGAATCCTTCGCCAGTGCCTGGCGTCTGTGGCGGGTGACCGGGGACGAGGCATTCCGCCGCCAATATCACGCCATCTGGGCCTGGAGCTGGGAACACCTGGTCGATCACCAGTACGGTGCCTGGTTTCGCATTCTCGCCGCCGACGGCAAAAAGCTGGAAGACACCAAGTCCCCCGCCGGCAAGGTCGACTACCACACCATGGGCGCCTGCTGGGACGTGCTGGAGACGGGTGGCCTGCGGCCCTAGCGTGGCGGGAAGATCGGGTCGGTCGGGGACGTCAGGGGATCTTCAGGAACACCTTGTCATAGATCCTGTCGATTTCCGCCACCGATTCCGGATCGTGCCATTTTTCCACGATCGCCCGGTAGGCAGGCTGGGCGCGCTTGGCCAGCAAGACCTTGTTGACCTGCTCCACCACCTGCCGTCCCCATTCATTCCTGGGGCACATCACGCGATTGAACACGACCTCGCTGGCCTCCTGCATCGGCAGGGCCACCAGCGCGCCGGGCTGTCCCATCACGCGTGCCTGTTCGAAGGCCAGCAATGGCAACTCGATCATGTAGTCGATGCGCCCGGCCAGCAGCATGCCGATCGATTCCACCTGTTCCGAGTAGTTTTCCCTGGGTGGATAGGCTGCCAGCAGCTTGTCCACGGTCGGGCTGTAGGAGCGGTCGCGCATGACCGAGGTGGTCAGTTGCGGATTCTGCAGCAGTGCCTGCAGCGATAGCTTGCCCTTGAACTGGTCTACCCGGTCGCGCCGCACGATGATGCGCAGCGGCAGGAAGATCGAGGTCGGCAGCGACAGGTAGCCGACCTTCTCGCGTTCCGGGGTCTTCAACATGCCGTTGTAACACCAGTGGCTGCCTTTGCGGATTTCATTGTTGATGCGCGGGAAGGGCGCTTCCAGTTCCACGTGCTGGTATTGCGGCAAGCTCTTCTTGATGACGTCCAGGGTCAGGTCGAAGATACCCTGATGCGCGAATTCACCGCTGCGGATCATGTAGGGCGGCACATTGTATTTGCCCCAGACGATCTGGTCGGTCGCCTGCGCCGCCGGCTGTGTCGGCTGTGCCAACGTTGCCGACATCGCCGATAACAGCGTGCTGCCGAGAACCAGAGAACAGGCAAGGCGGCGGAAAATGCGTGAGGGCATGCGCGACTTTCTTCAGGCAGGGGAAGGGGAAGAAGAAGGGGGCGGTGACACAAATGGCGGCGCCAGCAGGACGCGATTGCGTCCCAGCGTCTTGGCCTGGTACAGGGCCGCATCGGCAGCCTGGAGCAAGGACTCCAGTCGCGCGCCGGGATGGGCCGGTATGCAGGAAGCCACGCCGCCGCTGATGGTGATGCGCCCCAGTGTCGACCCGGCGTGCGGCAACGCCAGGGCATGGATGGCATCGCACATGCGCTGCACGATCTGCACGCCTCGCTCGCCATCGGTGTCGGCCGCGATCACCGCGAATTCTTCGCCGCCATAGCGCGCCACGGTCTCGCCGGCGCGGCAGACGGTATCGCGCATGGTCTGCGCCACCTGGCGCAGCACGGCGTCGCCCGCCACGTGGCCGTAGTGGTCGTTGTAGGGCTTGAACCAGTCGACGTCGATGAAGGCCACCGTCAGCGGCTTGCCATGACGCACGCTGCGCCGCCATTCCTGGTCCAGGGTGTCATCGAAGCTGCGCCGGTTGGCAATGCCGGTCAGGCCATCGGTGAGACTGAGCGAGCGCAGCTGTTCATTGGCCTGGGCCAGATCGCGGGTACGCTCGGCAATGCGCAGCTCCAGCGATTTGTTGAGAGCGCGCAGGGATTCCTTTTCCTGTTCCAGCTGGGCGTAGAGGGTGCGATTCTGGATGGTATGGCTGCGCAGATTGGCCAGCATGGCATTGATGGCATCGGCCAGGAAGTGCAGCTCATGCCGCTTCTTGCCCGGCAGGTCGATGCTCTGCGGCGAGTCCGGCAGGTCCGGCCGGTTCAGGTCCTGGCGACGCACGAAGCCCGACAGGCGCGTGATCGGCCGGCCCAGCCAGCGATTGAAGACATAGAGGAAGATGAACCACAGCACCAGCGTCTTGATCACCGAGTTGATCAGGATCAGCGTAAAACCATAGGCCACTTTCTGGATCACCACGTGACGGCTGGAGTACACGGTCCAGGCACCGATGTCGTGCGTCACGCCATGTTCATCGCGATACAGGATGGGGAAGCGATGGCTGGTGGCGGCGTTGAGGAACCCCGTCCGCACCGGGCTGCGCTGCCCCTCGGGATCGACATGGATCTGGCGGCCGTCGTGATCGACGATATTGCCCTGGGCCATCACCAGCCGACCCTGCGGATCTTCGATCTTCACCCCGGTCACCACCGGCAGGTTGCTGATGCCGCGCAATGTGGCCTTTTGCACATCGCCCTGGAAACGCCAGGTCGAACTGGCCAGGCTGGCGCCGAAGGTCAGGTCCATGGCCCGCAATTCGTTATCCACGCCGGACTGGGTGTGCTCGTACTCGGCCCCCAGCTGCAGGCAGGTGACGATCAGCGTCACCAGGAAGTAGCTCCCGAAAATGATGCGCAGCAGGTGGACCGCCAGGGAATTCTTGGAGAGCAAATTCATGTTCTTGCGTGATGGGGAAGCTCTGCTCAGTATTGAGAGAATCGACAGAGCGGAAGGCGCTGCCATGCGCCCGCGGCCTCCCCTGCAGGTTGACACTGCGTCCCGCCGGGCGGGATCGGGTGCGTTGGCAAGGCATGCTGCTGCCCCATGGAATTTCCTCCCGCTGGAATGAAAATGATCAACGTGCTGGTCGTTGAATGCGTGGAGCAAATTTTAACAGTTAGGTTTTGCGAAACTGCCAATGATGTTGGCTAAATTGCGCCCGCAGGGGGGCGCGAAGTTTGCTGAGGGGGGATGGACGCGAAGGGTTGGTGAGGATTGCGGCAGGAGGGGCGCAATCAGGTCGCCGCAAGATGCCGTTCGGCAATGACGAACTCGACCTTGACCCCGGGAACCGGTGCCACGAAGAGTTGACGTTCCTGCAGGGCATCGATCGTCTCGATCCGATAGCGCAGGCGCTGCACATGCAGACGCTGCAGCAGCGCCTGCCATTCCGGATGACTTTCGATGCGCAGCGCCAGATGGTCGATACGCGTGGCTGGCGGCCCATTGCTGATGCCGTGCCGGGCTGGCAGGGTGATGCGTTCGATGAGATGCAGCACCGGCTGCTGGCCGAGGTAAAGCCAATGGCCGACACTGCCGAAGGGCGGCCTTGGCCCCTCCGTCAGGCCGGCCACTTCCACGAAGAACTGACGCAGGAAGCTGCAGTCACCGGCCACGATGGTGATGTGATCAAGATGCATGCGATACCTGATCTCTACAGCAGCCCGCCACCGTCGACATCGACCACGCTGCCGGTCATGAAACCGTTCTGCATCAGCAACAGGTAGGCCTGCGCCAGGTCCGCGCCCTGACCCACGCGTCCCACCGGCAGCTTGCCTCCGGCACGTGCGGCCATGGCCTTGCGGTCGGCCTCGCTCATGTCGCCCCACATGCCACTCTCGACCATGCCCGGGCTGACCACATTCACGCGCAAGGGCGCCAGTTCCTTGGCCAGGGTCTTGGCGAGGATTTCGGTGGCGGCATTCATGGTCGCCTTCACCAGTGCACCCGGCGCCGCCTTGCGTGCCAGCAGGCCGGAAGTGAAGGTGATGGAAGCGTTGGGCTGCAGATAGGGTAGTGCCTGTTGCGCGGCGCGTATCTGGCCGAAGAACTTGACGTTGAAGGCGGCCATGGCGTCGGCGATCTTCAGGTCGGCCAGTCGCGCCGACCCGATCACGGGACCGGCCGTGACCACCAGATGATCGAAGCTGCCGATGCCGGCAAACAGTTGCGCCACCGACGCATCGTTGCCGATGTCGACCTGGGCCGTGGTGATGTGGGTGGGAAAGTCGGCCGGCGCACTGCGGCGCCCGGCCACGGTCACCTGCGCGCCGGCAGCGGCAGCCTGTTCGGCGACGGCGCGACCGATGCCGGTCAGGCCGCCGATGACGACGATTTTCTGGTCTTTCATGAGGAGACTCCTTGAGGGTTCAACCGGCGGAAGAGGTTCAGGCGGCTGCCGCGGTGGCAGTCGGCAGGGCGGGGTAGTCGGTATAGCCGACCTCGATACCGCCGAACAGTGTGGCGCCATCGAATTCGGCCAGGGGCAGGTCTTCGATCAGGCGGCGCGGGAAATCCGGATTGGCAACAAAGGGGCGGCCGAAGGCCACCAGGTCGGCGTAGCCGTGTTCCAGCACCCATTGCGCACGCGCCTTGTTGTAGTTGCCAGCCACGATGATGGGATGGCTGAAACGCTCGCGCAGTTGCTGGCGGAATGCTTCGGTCACGACCGGCGCATCGTCCCAGTCCGCTTCGACCAGGTGCAGATAGGCAATGCCGCGCTGCTGCAGCCAGGCGGCCGCATCCAGGATGGTGGGCAGGATGTCCGGGCAATCCATGCCGCGAGCGGTCAGGAAGGGCGCCAGGCGGATCGCGGTGCGATGCGCACCGACTTCATCGGCCACTGCATCGACCACCTCCTTCAGGAAGCGCAACCGGTTTTCGCGTGAACCGCCGTATTCATCGGTACGTACATTGGAAGTGGTGCGCAGGAACTGGTCCACCAGGTAACCATTGGCGCCGTGGATTTCCACACCATCGAAACCGGCGTCGATGGCATTGCGTGCAGCGCGGCGGAAGTCCTCCACGATGGCCTTGATCTCCTGGCGTTCCAGTGCACGCGGGGTCGGGCTGGCGACCATGCCGCCCTGGCCGGTGACGGGGTCCACCTTCCAGATCTGGCCTTCGAAGGGCATTGCCGAGGGCGCCACCGGCAGTGCGCCGTCGTGGAAGTCGGGATGCGACATGCGGCCCACATGCCACAGCTGCAGGAAGATACGGCCATCGGCACGATGCACCGCCTCGCTGACCAGGCGCCAGCCGGCGACCTGCTCGGGGCTGTAGATGCCCGGGGTAAAGGAGTAGCCCTTGCCCTGCGGCGAAATCTGCGATGCCTCGGTGATGATCAGCGCAGCCGAAGCGCGTTGAGCGTA
This sequence comes from Herbaspirillum sp. VT-16-41, assembly GCF_001994935.1. NCBI lineage: Bacteria > Pseudomonadati > Pseudomonadota > Betaproteobacteria > Burkholderiales > Oxalobacteraceae > Herbaspirillum > Herbaspirillum sp. VT-16-41. The sequence continues at coordinate 105,827 of NZ_MUXB01000120.1, read as the reverse complement.
GTGCAAGGCGTTCATGGCATTGGGAATGTCACCCGGCTGCGAACTGCGTGCGCGGGTCATGGGCGCCATTACGATGCGGTGGGGAAGCGAAAGCTGGCCCACGGTCAGCGGTGCCAGCAGGGAGGTCGGGGTTTGCATGAAAGACTCCAAAAAGGGGCAAGACGATCAAAGGGGTCATCAAAGGGTTCAAGCGCTGATGGAGGTCATTATGCGAACCGCATTGGAATTTGATAATTGGTCTAGTATTTGAATAATTATCAAATAGAGTGGAATAATGGCAGCGCAAAACCTGGGTGATATCCGACTCTTCGTGGAAGCCGCCGGCCTGGGCAGCCTGTCAGCAGCGGGGCGCAAGATCGGCCTGTCCCCGGCGGCGGCCAGCGCGCGGCTGGTCAAGCTGGAGGCGGAACTCAACACGCGGCTCTTCGAGCGCACCACACGCCGCCTGCGACTGACCGCCGAGGGAGCGCTCTATCTGTCGCACTGCCAGCAGGCCCTGGCCGCGCTGGACGATGCCCAGGCGGCCCTGCAGGCAGGCCGCAGCGCTGTCAGCGGCAAGTTGCGCATCGCCGCCACCTCCGACTTCGGCCGCCATGTCCTGCAGGGCTGGCTGGAAGAATTCAATGCGCTGCATCCCCAGATCACGCTGGCCCTGATCCTGGGCGACACGGTCGCCAATCTGCTGCAGGACGACCTGGACCTGGCCATCCGCTTCGGTGTACCGCAGAACAGTTCCATGGTTGCCCGCCCGCTGGCCCCGAACCGCCGCGTGCTGTGCGCGGCGCCGTCCTATCTGGCCGGTCGCCAAGCGCCGCAACAGCCGGCCGATCTGCAGCATCAGGACTGCATCGTGCTGCTCACGGCCAGCGGTCCGGCCAACGAGTGGCGCTTTGAGCGTGACGGCGTGGTGCAGACCCATACCGTTCCCCTCACCAGCGCACGCGAAACCAACGACGGCGCGCTGGCCCGTCAGTGGGCCATCGAAGGCAAGGGACTGGTCATGAAGTCGATCTGGGACGTGGCGGCGGACCTGCGCGAGGGCAACTTGCAGGTGGTGATGCCGCAGTGGCGCGCCCCGGAAGCACCGGTGCATGCGCTTTACCAACGCACGCGCTACATGGCGCCCCGGGTGCGGGCCTTGCTGGATTATCTGGTCGAGCGGTTCGAGGTGGCGGGAGGCGAAATGACGGCGCTGATGCGCTGACGCCGGGCCGCTTCAACAACGGCCCGGCGTGCATCGATGGTGAACAGCCCTGATACCCGTCAGGCTAGGGGCGCTTGGCCGCCGGGCATCTGGATTCCGACAGCGGGGCATAGGCATCATTGCCGGGAGTGGTGGAAACCAGCTTCAGATAATCCCACTGCCCTTTGGATTCGCTCGGCGTCTTCACTTCGTACAGATAGAAGTCATGCACCATCTGTCCATCAGGACGGATCTCGCCTTTCGCGTACATGTCGTTCACGCCCACTGAGCGCATGTGCTTGAGCACCTTGACCGGATCATCGCTGCCGACGGCCTTCACCGCAGCCAGATAGTTGGCGGTGGCGGAGTAGCTGGCTGCCTGCAGGCTGTTGGGCATGCGCTTGGTCTTGGCCAGGTAGCGTTTGGCAAAGGCGCGCGAGGCATCGCTCTGGTCCCAGTACCAGGCCTCCGAGAGCAGCAGCCCCTGGGCATTCTTCAATCCGATGCTGTCGATGTTGTTCATGAAGAGCAGCAGGCCGGCAATCTTCATGGTCTTGGTCAGGCCGAACTCGCGCGCGCCCTTGATGGCATTGAGCGTGTCGCTCCCGGAGGAGGCGAGAGCCAGGACATCCGCCCTGGAGCCCTGGGCCTGCAGCAGGAACGAGGAGAAGTCTTCGGTGTTGAGCGGGTGGCGTACGCGCCCCAGCACCTTGCCCCCCTGTTCATTGACGATCTTGCTGGCTTCAGACTCCAGCGAGTGGCCGAAGGTGTAGTCGCTGGTCAGGAAGAACCACGACTTCCCGCCCTGCTTCATTGCCGCGCTGGTCAGGGCCCGGGAGACTGCCGTCGTGTTGTAGGCGTACTGGATGGTATAGGGAGTGCACTCTTCGTTCGTGAACTGCGTCGCCCCCGCCGAGACCACCAGGAAGGCAAATTTCTTGCTCTCCACCAGCCGGTTCACCGCCAGCATGGCGGCCGAATTGGCGCCGCCGATGACCATGTCCACATGTTGCACGTCAGCCCATTCACGCACCTTGGCAGAGGCGTTGTCGGCCTTGTTCTGGTGATCGGCCCAGAGAATCTCGATGGGCTTGCCATTGATGCTGCCACCCGCGTCGGCCACCGCCATGCGAATGGCTTCCAGGCTGCCGGGACCATCGTTGTCCGCCAGCGGCCCCGACATGTCGGTGACGAAACCGATCTTGATCCTGTCATCCGAAATCTGCGCCTGCACAATACCTGCGCCAGCCAGCAGCAGGCCTGTCGCGAGTAGCGTATTTTTCAGGAGTTGCCGCATGGCCGAGGTGAGTGGCTTGGGCTGGATGTCCCGTGTAATCGAATGCTTCATCATGTCTCCTTTGGTTTTTGTGGGTCAATCTGGGATGCTAGGGCTCGCTGACATTCGTAGAGCGAAGGTGAATAGGCCCTAGAACGACACCTTGTCTGCACCCTTCAAGCCGAGGATCTCCCGTGCTTCGTCGGGGCTTGCAATTTCATGACCGAGGTCTTCGAGAATCCGTCGGATCTTGGTCACCTGCTCTGCATTGGAGGTGGCCAGCTTCCCGCGCGAGATGAAGAGCGAATCCTCCAGGCCCACGCGGACATGGCCTCCCATGGATGCAGCCATGGTGGCGAAGTTGATCTGGGTGGCGCCGGCACCCAGCACCGACCATTGATACTGGTCACCGAAGAGGCGATCGGCGGTACGCTTCATGAAGACCAGATTGTCGATATCGGCCCCGATGCCGCCCAGGATGCCGAAGATGAACTGGATGAATACCGGCGCCTTGAACATGCCGGCATCCATGCAGAACTTCAGGTTGTACAGGTGGCCGACGTCATAGCATTCGTGTTCGAACTTGACCTGGTGTCGTTCGCCCAGTTCTCTGGCACTGAAGGCGATATCCCGAAACGTGTTGCGGAAGATGTAGGTATCGGAGTTGCGCAGATAGGCTTCTTCCCAATCGAATTTCCATTCCTTGTAACGATCCGCCAGCGGGTGCATGGAGAAATTCATGCTGCCCATGTTGAGTGACGTCATCTCCGGCGATACCCGCTGTGCCGGGGCGATGCGCTCTTCCATCGTGTTGGTCAGGCTGCCGCCCGTGGAGAGATTGATGACGGCATGGGTCGCGGCCTTGATCTGCGGCAGGAACTGCATGAAGTGATCCGGGTTGATCGACACGGCGCCATTTTCCGGGTGGCGCGCGTGCAGATGAAGCACGGCCGCACCGGCTTCTGCGGCATCGATGGCCTGCCTTGCAACGTCCTCCGGCTTATAGGGCAGCGCATCCGACATGGTGGGGGTATGGATTGCACCAGTGATGGCGCAGGTGATGATGACTTTCTTTTTGGGACGAGACATGGACGCGGCTCCGATCGTAGTGGCGGTAGTGGGAAGGCGGACAGAAGAAGGGCAGATCACGCCGTCCAGGCGGCGCCACCGGCAAGCACCGCAGCGTGGCGTTCCAGTAGCCCGTTGAACTGCTGGAGATTGTTCGGGGAGGTCAGGACCTGCCGCTGCTGCGCCGATGTCACGATGTCGACGACCTTGTCATTGAAGGGAGTGGCGATGCCATGCTGCCGACCTTGATGACAGATCACGCCATTGATGTAGTCGATTTCTGTCGCCCGTCCCTTTTCCAGGTCTTGCAGCATGCTGGCCTTCAATGCCACGTGTTGCGACCAGATCTTTCTGTAGAGCGGCATCTTGCCGGGGATGTCGCCTGCGCCGTGGAGTTCGAAGGCGTTGAAATCCTCGCCCTGCATCGGCACCAGATCAATGCCCTGGGCGTGGGCCACCTTGATGCATTCGTCGGCGATGAAGGCCAGGCAGGTCATCGCCCGGGGATTGCCCAGCACCTCGCCGAAGGTGCAGCCCAAGGCGGCGGACATGCCACTGAAGGTCGCATTCATCAACAGCTTGGAGTAGCGGATACCCATCAGATTGTTCAGTACCTTGGTACTGCCCACGCATTCCAGGTAGCGCTTGGCGACGGCCAGCCTGGGTCGTTCGATGCCGTCGATCTCCCCGATCTCGAAGGCCGATTGCTCCAGTGCCTGCCTGCTCGATGTCAGCGAGGAGACGCCCGGGCGCAGCCAGGTCGCGCCGAAGCCGACGGCGCCACCGATGGTGCGCTGTCGTCCTACGATCTTTTCCACGAGCAGTTCGGGTATACCGTTCTGCAATGTGCAGACGATGCTGTCGGCATGCAGATGCGCTTTCAGCAGGGACAGGGTCTGCTGTGTGCTGGTTTGCTTGGTCAGCAGAAAAATCAGGTCGTAGCTCCCTGATAGAGTGTCCGGTGTGAATGCCGAGACCGGCGAACTGAACTCAAGCGAACCGGTGACGGTTGCGCCCCGTTCGTTCAAGGCCCTGACGTGTTCGGCGTTGCTATCGATGAGATGGATATCCTGACCGGCCTTGCTGATGAAGGCGCCGATGATGGTGCCCAGTGAGCCGGCACCGACGATTGCTGCCCGCATTTCTACTCCTTTTGAAAGGTCGTCATGATTTGATCCGATTGCGCCAACGTGCCGTGGGCAAAGGGGGCAATCGTTCCGCCCGGGTCCCTCTGGACTCGGGCTCGGAAAAAAAACAGAACGCTTCGGACTGCCGCGCTGGCTGCAGCCGATGTATGAATGCATGCAATCCGGGTCTGCTTGACCGGGCGGCCATGCGCATCAGTCACTGGCGATGGCCAGATGGCTGGCCTATCCGGAAAAGAGAATGGTGGGCTGTGGTTTCATGTGGGCGTCTCCGATGGCTCGTGTTCAATGGCGATCGCGTGATGCCGCGACGCCTTTTCCTGCCTTGCCTTGTCCGAGCTTGTTTCGAGAATGGTAGTGAGATACGCTTCGAGCGGGAAGGTCATTTTCGGTCATCATGCAGGTCATCAAAGGACAACCTCAAGAGGCGTACATGTCGGAGATTCTGCCGAAGGCAAGTGAGCGGATTTATGCGCCCTACAAGATCAATGCGGTCGTGGAAGTGCTGGCCGAGCAGGGTATTGCCGCGCAATCCGTACTGGCGGGAAGCGGCCTGTCGGCCGGGCAGTTGCATGATCCCAATGCACTGACTTCGCTCAGGCAGTTCCTGACCGTTTGCGAGAATGCGCTTGCGCTCAGCCAGGACCCGGCCACGCCATTCGAGATCGGTAGTCGCCTGCATTTGTCGGCCTACGGGATGTACGGCTATGCCCTGATGTCTTGCCTCTCCCTGCGCGAGTATTTTCGCCTGGCGGTCAAATACCGACGGCTGGCAACGCCGCCTTTTCCGGCGATCTGGGAAGAGGGGACGACGACGGTCACATGGCGCTTTCCGGACAGATTCGTTTCGCCGCCGTCAGCTGAGCTGAGGCAGTTCCTGTTCGAACTCCAGCTCGCCATCACCGTGACGCATGTGCAGGAGGTGGCCGGTTTCGATTGCCCGCCCCTGACGGCAAGAGTTCCCTATGCGCGGCCGCCGCATGCAGCGCTCTACAGACGATATCTCGGGTGTCGTTGTGAATTCGCGCAGCCGGAAACACAGCTGCTCTACGACAGCGCGATCCTGGACAGGAAACCGAAGATGGCGCATCAGCTCACTGCGTCCCTGGTCCAGGAAACTTGCGACCGCTTGCTGGGACAGGCAAAGATCTCCGAGGGGGCAAGCGGTGAGGTGTATCGCCTGTTGATGGCAATTCCCGGCAATTTCCCTTCGATGGAGGCGGTGGCCGAGCGGCTCAATACCACCCCCCGGACTCTGCGCCGTCGATTGACGCTCGAAGACACGTCGTTCCAGCAGATCCTGGATGACGTGCGCAGCACGCTGGCGCTGGAGTATCTGCAGAGTTCGAAGATGAGTACCGACGATATCGGGATGCTATTGGGTTTTACTGATACGGCCAATTTCCGCCGGGCGCTCAAGCGCTGGACCGGAAAAGGACTGGAGGAGTTGCGCGCTCCAGCTGTCGGTAGATGAGCATCATTGGTCTTCAAACCGCAGCGGATGCGCTCGGAAAACAAAAAACCCGCCCTTCTTTCGAAGAGGCGGGTTTTTCGGACGGCGCCGCATACGCATGATTGCACATGCAGCGACGGGTATCTGGTGGTGATAGGTGGACTTGAACCACCGACCCCAGCATTATGAGTGCTGTGCTCTAACCAGCTGAGCTATATCACCAGGAGGCAAGCCCGAGACTATAAGCATCGGCGCGGCTTCTGTCAATAGTTTTTCGGATTTTCCTCGAATTTACTTATCCACAGCCTCTTGCACCCGCGCCAGCACCTCGGCGGTGGCGTCCGGGCGGTTGCAGTCGATGCTGATACGCTCCGGCATGGAGCGCAGCCAGGTCAGCTGGCGCTTGGCCAGCTGACGGGTGGCGGCGATGCCTTTTTCGCGCAGGGCGGTGGCATCGATGCTGCCGTCCAGGTATTCCCACATCTGGCGGTAACCGACGCAACGCATCGAGGGCAGGCCCAGGTGCAGGTCGCCGCGTGCGCGCAGGACGGCCACTTCACGCTCCAGGGCGCCACCCTGCAACATCAGGTCGAAGCGCAGGGCGATGCGCTCGTGCAGCACGGCGCGCTCGCTCGGCTCCAGCGCCAGCGGCAACAGGGTGAAGGGCAATGGCTCGGCAGGTTTTTGCGACAGCAGCGACGACATTGGCTGCCCGGTCAACAAAGTGATCTCCAGAGCGCGCTGGATGCGCTGGCTGTCATTGGGCTTGAGGCGGGCTGCGGTGACCGGGTCCAGCGTCGCCAGTCTGGCGTGCATGGCGGGCATGCCGACCTGCGCCGCTTCTTCGTCCAGTTGGGCGCGCAGGACCGGGTCGGCTTGCGGCAGTTCGTCCAAGCCATCGCGCAGCACCTTGAAGTACAGCATGGTGCCGCCCACCAGCAGCGGCAGCTTGCCGCGCGCGGCGATGTCCTGGGTCAGGCGCAGTGCATCCTGGCGGAACTGCATGGCCGAATAGGCTTCGGTGGGATCGATGATGTCGATCAGGTGGTGCGGGACTTCGGCCAGCTCGGCCGCAGTGGGCTTGGCGGTGCCGATGTCCATCTCGCGATAGACCAAAGCCGAGTCCACCGAAATGATTTCACTCGGGATACGGCGTGTGATTTCCAGGGCGGCGGCGGTCTTGCCGGAGGCGGTGGGGCCCATGATGGCCACCGCCAGGGGCGGGTGCTTCTCCATCGTCATTGCCCGCGCAGGAAGAGCTTGTCCAGGTCCGACAGGCCCATCTGGGTCCAGGTCGGGCGGCCGTGATTGCATTGGTCGGAGCGCTCGGTAGCTTCCATCTGGCGCAGCAGCGCATTCATCTCGGGCAGGGTCAGGCTGCGGTTGGCGCGCACGGCGGTGTGGCAGGCCAGGGTGCCCAGCAGTTCGTTGCGACGCTCCAGCAGCACGCGCGAGCCACCGTATTCGCGCACGTCACGCAGGACGTCGCGGGCCAGGGTCTGGGCATCGGCATTCTTGAGCAGGGCCGGAACCGCCCGCACGGCCAGCGTGGTGGGCGACATCACGGCAATGTCGAAGCCCAGCGCCGAGAGGGTTTCCTGGTGTTCTTCCACCGTGCCCACCTCTACCGGATCGGCGTAGAAGGTCACCGGGATCAGCAGGGGCTGCAGGAAGATCTCATTGCCGTCCAGCGCCGTCTTCAGTTGTTCGTAGAGGATGCGTTCGTGGGCGGCATGCATGTCCACCACCACCAGGCCGGCCTGGTTCTGTGCCAGCACGTAGATGCCGTGCAACTGCGCCAGCGCGAAGCCGAGCGGGAAGTCGCCTTCCGGCAGCGGCGCCGGGGCGGGCGCGGCTGTGCTGCCCGGATACCCTGCTGCGGGGCGACCGGGAACGGCCTCGCCAGCGGGCGGATCGCTGCGGAACATGCTGCCGTAGGCTTCAGTGTTCTGGCGCACGCCAAAGCCGCTGTTGCCGCCGAAGGAGTAGGGGCGTGGCGGTTCTGCGAACTGCGCCGAGAAGGTCTGCTGCTGTTCGCGGATCCAGGGCAGGGGGCCGCCGGTGTTGCCGGTCGCGGCCGGCGCGGGGGGCTGGCTATCGCCTTCGCCCGCCTGTTGGGGCAGATTGCCGAAGGAGACCGCCGAGGTCTGTGCCAGCGCGCGCGAGACGGCGTGGAATACGAACTGGTGCACGGCGCGGCTGTCGCGGAAGCGCACTTCGATCTTGGACGGATGCACGTTCACGTCCACCAGTGCCGGGTCCAGCATCAGCGACAGGGCATAGGCCGGGTAGCGGTCGCCATGCAGCACGTCCTGATAGGCTGCGCGCACCGCGTGGGTGAGCAGCTTGTCACGCACGAAGCGGCCATTGACGTAGAAATACTGGCCATCGGCGCGCGCCTTGGAGGCCGTGGGCAGGCCGACGAAGCCATGCAGGCGCAGCGGGCCGGCGCTCTCGTCGAGCGGCAGGCGGGCGTTGGCGAATTCATCGCCGAGGATATGGGCGCTGCGCTTGGCGAATTCGCCGACGTTCCAGTGATCGACGGTCTTGCCGTTGTGCGACAACGAGAAGCTCACGTCAGGCCGCGCCAGCGCAATGCGGCGTACTACCTCGGCGCAGTGGCCATATTCGGTCTGTTCGGACTTGAGGAACTTGCGGCGCGCCGGAGTGTTGAAGTACAGGTCCTGGACGTCGATGGTGGTGCCTTGTGCGCCCGAGGCGGGGGCGACCGTGCCGAACTGGGAGCCGGTGATTTCCCAGGCGTGGGGGGCGTCGGCGGTGCGGCTGGTCACCGTCAGTTGCGCTACCGAGGCGATCGAGGCCAGGGCCTCGCCCCGAAAGCCCAGTGTGGAGACATTCTCCAGGTCGGTCAGCGAGGCGATCTTGGAGGTGGCGTGCCGTGCCAGGGCCAATGGCAATTGCTCGGGCGGGATGCCGCGCCCGTTGTCGGTGATGGCGATGCGCTTGACGCCGCCTTGCTCCAGCCGCACGGTGATCTGGGTGGAGCCGGCGTCGAGTGCGTTTTCCAGCAATTCCTTGACGACTGCCGAGGGGCGTTCGATCACCTCGCCTGCGGCGATCTGCGAGATCAACTGATCGGGCAGGGCCTGGATGGGGCGATGGGGCGTGGCGGCGGAATCGGAAACAGGGGAGGCATGCGGTGCGTTCATCCGGCGATTATACCGCCGACGCAATGGCGGCAATGTGAAGAAGCCGCCCGTGGGCGGCTTCGGTGGCGGTGGAGAAAAACAGGTTTTCCATCCGGCAAAACCCGGCGCCCCATGGCTGATAAAACGGGCTGCTCACCTCCGGCGACCCGCTCCAGAGACCCGTCTTACACGCGGAAGGTACTGACCGCCGCTGCCAGGCGTTCGGCCTGTTGCTGCAGCGATTGCGCTGCGGCGGCAGCCTGTTCCACCAGGGCGGCGTTCTGCTGGGTGCTCTCGTCCATCTGCGCGATGGCGCGGTTGATCTGGTCGATGCCCTCGCTCTGTTCGCGGCTGGCGGTGGTGATTTCGCTGATGACGGTGGAGACGCGCTGCACGCTGGAGACCACGTCGTTCATGGTGTTGCCGGCCTGGGCCACCAGCTGGCCGCCGCTGGAGACGGTCTGCACCGAGGCATCGATCAGTTCCTTGATTTCCTTGGCAGCCGAGGCGCTGCGCTGGGCCAGGGTGCGCACCTCGGTGGCCACCACTGCAAAGCCGCGTCCCTGCTCGCCGGCGCGGGCCGCTTCCACCGCGGCGTTCAGGGCCAGGATGTTGGTCTGGAAGGCAATGCCGTCGATCACGCTGATGATGTCCACGATGCGTTGCGAAGAGCTGTTGATGGCGTCCATGGTCTGCACCACCTTGCCCACCACTTCACCACCATGGCTGGCCACGTCCGAGGCCGAGCTCGACAGTTCGTCGGCCTGTACCGCATTGGCGGCGTTCTGCTTGACGGTGGAGGTCAGTTCTTCCATGGCCGAAGCGGTTTCTTCGAGGGCGCCGGCCTGTTGTTCGGTGCGGGATGACAGATGGAGGTTGCCGGCAGCGATCTCGCTGGCGGCGGTATTGATTTCCTCGGTACCGGCGCGCACGCTGGAGACCACTTCCGACAGGCCCGCGCTGATGCCATTGAAGGCGCCCATCAGGCGACCGATCTCGTCGCGGCTGTGTACGTGCAGGCGGGTGGTCAGGTCGCCGCCAGCGATCTGGTCGGCGGCCTTGCACACCGCATCCAGCGGGCGGGTGACCATGCGGTTGATCATCACCGTCAGGATCGCCCCCAGTACCGCCAGGAACAGCAGGCCCAGGCCGATGTAGAGATTGCGCATGGAAGTGACTTCGCTGGTGATCTCGTCAACCGCGGCCTCGCCGGCGATGACCCAGTTCCAGGGAGAGTAGTGGGTGAAGACCACGATCTTCTTGCGACCATCGATGGCGGTGTAGTGCAGCGCGCCTTCCTTTTGCTGCAGCACGGTCCTGATGTAGCTCTCGCCGGCGGCATCCTTGAGTTCCAGCAGGCTGGCGCCTTCTTCCTTGCCCTCGCGCGGGGCGCCGGCGATCATCACGCCCAGGTCCTTGCCTTCACGACCGTTGAGGGCATAGAAATTGCCGGTCTGGCCGATCTTCAGTGCCTTGATCTGCTCCTTCAAGGCCTTGACGTCGGCGGAGATGTCGATACCCACATACAGGGCGGCGATGATCTGGCCGGCATCGTTCTTGATGGGGACGTACTTGGTGATGTACTGCTTGCCGAACAGCGTGGCCAGGCCGCTATAGGGTTTGTCGGATTTCAGGGCAGCATAGCCGGGGTGGGTGCGGTCGAGCAGGGTGCCCACGGCACGCTCGCCGTTTTCCTTCTTCACCGAGGTCGAGACGCGCACGAAGTCTTCGCCGGTCTTGGCGAAGATGGTCGCGGTCACGCCGGTACGGCCGGTAAAGCGGTCCGGGATGGAAAAGTCCAGGTTCAGGTCACGCCCGTCGTTCTGCAGCACCGGGGTGGCGCGGTCGGCGATCTGCACGGTGCGGCTCTCATCCAGGGTGAGCTTGCCGAACTCATTGTCGAACATCTTTGAGAAACGGTCGACCTGGCTGTTCACCGAGCGGTCGAAGATGCCGACCATGTGGGCCACGCCACGGGCATCGTTGCCCATCTGCTCGATGGAGCGATGCTCCATCATGCGCGAGGCGGAATAGGTGATCAGCATCAATGCGATCACGAAGACGACACCCACCAGGGCGACCGTCATGGCAGTCAGTTTTGCACCTACCGAGCGGTGGAAAAGGGATGCGCGACGCGCACCAGACATATCGTTAGCCATGGCTGTTCTTGTTTTTGAAAAAACGTCGTGTGGAAATGCAAATACCGAACGGAAAACTGCCCGGGAGGTCGGTCGCGCCGGCAGGCGCGCATTACGCTGTGACCGCTGGTCCCTCCTTGTTCTCCGTCATCCGGAAAGCCTGCAACGCTGCGTTCGCGCGGCACGGCCTGCGTGCCGGTCAGGCAGCACGTCGGCGACATTGCCGAATCGGCAATGGTGCGCGGCTTCGAACACGTTGACATCGTGCAGCGCCAGTGTTGTTGCTGACGCTGCCATTACGGTACTCGCTGGGGGAGGCCGTCAGTATATCGTCAGCGTTTGAGCTCGATCAAAATACTTCGGATGTTTGCGCCCACATGCAACTGTGCTGTTGTTTTTCTATCCGGAAAGTGCTTTTTTGGCATGACGAATTTGCCTCACTTGTTCCTGATTGTCTCCATCTTGGCCACTGTAGTGCTAAGTCGCCTGGCCGGCTTCTTGGTTCAGGTTTGCACGAAAATCCCTGACCCAGCGTTCCAGTTCATCGGCCGCCATCGGGCGCGAGAAGTAGTAGCCCTGCGCCACGTCGCAGCCCTGGCTGAGCAGCAGCTGGTACTGGTCGGCATCTTCCACCCCTTCGGCCACGACCGTCAGTTTCAGGCTTTCGCCGATGCGGATGACGGCATTGGTCAAGGCGCTGACGGCGTCATCCTTGGCCATGTCGCGCACGAAACTCTGGTCCAGCTTCAGTTCGGAAACCGGGAGCTTGCGCAGGTAGCCCAGGCTGGAATAGCCGGTGCCGAAGTCGTCCATGGCCAGCGGGATGCCCAGCGCATGCACGGCGGCGATGGTCTGGTTGGTGCTGGGGTTGGTGTCCATCAACACGGTTTCGGTGATTTCCAGCGTCAGGTCGGTGGGTACCAGGCTGTAGCGGCGCAGCAGCCCGGTGACGAACTGCGGCAGGTCCAGGTCGTGGAAGTTGGTCGCGGACAGGTTCACCGAGATGCAAGGCACCTGGATGCCGCGCCGACGCCAGTCGGCCAGCTGGAAACAGGCTTCTTCCAGCGCCCACTTGCCGAGTTCGCCGATCAGGCCGCATTCCTCGGCAATGGGGATGAAGCGGCCCGGCGAGATCTGTCCCAGCTGTGCGTCGTGCCAGCGCGCCAGGGCTTCCACGCCATGCAGGGTATGCTCGCGCAGCCTGATCTGCGGCTGGTAATGCAATTCGAAAAGGCCACCCCGCAGGGCGTCGCGCAGGGCGCCTTCCAGGGCCAGGCGCTCCTGGGCCATGCTGTTCATTTCTTCGCTGAAGAAACTGAAGCGGCCGCGATTGACGGCCTTGGCCTGGTACATGGCGATATCGGCCCGGTGCAGGAGGGTTTCGATGTCGTTGCCATTGTCCGGGAAGATCGCCACGCCGATGCTGGCCGAGGGATTGAGCGGGGTGCCGTTGATGTGGCAGGGCATGGCCAGTCGTTCCTGGATGCGCTTGACCACCTCGGTCAGGTGTAGGGTGTCGTACTGGGTCAGGACCACCACGAACTCGTCCCCGGAGAGTCGTCCCACGATATCGGAGCGCCGTGCCTGCGATTGCAGCCGGGTGGCGACCGTGCGCAGCAGTTCGTCGCCGGCCTGGTGCCCCAGCGAGTCGTTGACCTGCTTGAAGCGATCGAGGTCGATGAACATCACCGCCACCGTGCTACGGTTGCGCTCGGCGGCGGCAATGGCCTGGCCGGCCTGGACCAGCAGCAGGCTGCGGTTGGGCAGGCCGGTCAGCGAATCATAGAAGGCCAACTGGTGGATGCGCGCGCGCGAGGCTTCACGTTCGATGGCCAGTGCGCACAGGTGCAGGCCGGCATCGACCAGCAGGTGATGAAAGCCGCTGGGCTGGCGGGGCTGGCGGAAGTAGAAGCCGAAGGTGCCGATCACCTTGCCATCGGCCGATTTGATCGGCGTCGACCAGCAGGCACGCAGGCCGTGGGTCAGCGCCAGTTCCTTGTAGTCGGCCCAGTGCGGATCGCTGGCGATGTCTTCCGAGATGATCGCCTGGCCGGTGAAGGCGGCACTGCCGCAGGAGCCCACCAGCGGGCCGATGGACAGGCCATCGATGGCGCGGCTGTAGGCCTCCGGCAGGCTGGGGCCGGCCAGGGTGTGCAGGCGTCCCTGTTCGTCCACCCGCAGGATGGAGGCGATTACCTCCGGCGCGACGCGTTCGACTTCCTCGCACAGCAGGTTCATCTGCTCGGACAGCGAAGAGTCGCGCGCCATGGCATTGAGGACGCGGTACTGCAGCACCTCATGCACCTTGGTATTGGTGATGTCGGTCATCACGCAGACGGCATTGATGAGACGGCCATCGGCGTCCAGGATCGGGTTGACCACCGCCGAAATCCAGACCGGCTGTTCGTGGAAGTCGTGGATCAGCTCCTCGGTATGGAAGCTGTGGCCCTGCAGCAGCTCGCCGTGACAGCGTTCGATCGACTTCACGAAGGTTGGATGATGGGCGAACAGTTCGCGTGGCTGCTTGCCGATGACTTGCTGGCTCTGGAAACCGAGCATGCGGGTAAAGCCGGTGTTGTGGAAGACGATGCGGTTCTGGGCGTCGGTGATGAGCACCGCATTGTCGGTTTCGTTGATTCCCAGCGAGAGCAGGTGCAGGTGTTCACGATCGCTCTTTTCGCGGGTCACGCGGTAGGTGACGTCGTTGCCGATGCAGATCACGCGCTCGGCCTTGCCGTGCGGGTCCAGCAGGGGCGAATAGGTGGCTTCCCACCAGATCGTGCGGCCGCTGCGGGTGCGCCGCGGGAAGCGGCCGGAGAAGAAGCGGCCATTGCAGACATCGCGCCAGAAGGCGGCATATTCCTCACCATTGGCATACTCGGGGTCGCATAGCAGGGAGTGCGACTTGCCCACCAGGTCCTCGGCCAGGTATTCCATGGTCTTGAGGTAGTTGCGGTTGGCGGCAAGGATGAGGCCGTCGGGCGAGAGCTCGACCACCCCCAGCGAGCGGTTGAGTGCGCTCAGCACGCTGTTGCTGTGATGCGAGTCGTCGATGTGGGAACTGATGTCGGCGGCCGCCGAGATGACCTTGCTGAGTTCGCCGCGCTCGTCCAGGATCGGGCTGCACAATGCCTCCAGCCAGACGATGGTGCCGTCGATGCGGCAGCGCTGCAGGGTGCCGGTGATGATCTCGCCCTGGCGCAGGTGCTGCCAGAATTGTTGATAGTCCGCAGACTGGACGTACAGCGGTTCGCACAGCATGCTGTGGTGCCGGCCGATCAGCTCTTCGCGACGGTAGCCCAGCATGCCCAGGAAATTGTCATTGGCCTGCAGTATCGTGCCATCGGCAGCGAATTCGAGAATGGCCATCGAACGCCACAATGCACCCAGCAGCGCATCGCGCTCCTGGCCACACAGATTCTGATCATCCTGCGGCACCTCACCTGGCGGATCACGTTGATGATCAAACTCGCCGGTGAACGACTCCTGGCTCTCCATACAGCCCCCCTGTGGCCCGGTAATGACGCCTGCCGCGCGTCTTGCCCCATGCAGTCCGGAGTTACGATTTTTCAGTTTTCCTGTCTGTGCCGACCATGCCTCGCCGTACACCCCGCTCTGCCGAAAACTGAAGCAATCTGTCTTGATCATATGCCAAATCGCCAGCCTTGTGCGCTCGCTCTCGGCTGGCGCCAGAGGAGCGCAACAGCGTCATGAGGTTCTGCGAGGATTGTCCTGTTGCACAAGTACAAGCCCGGCTCTTTTTATCGACATCCGTTCGGGGTTCTTGAGTCCGCCCCGGGGCGAGTGTTGTATGATGCCTTCGCAGGTGGGAGGGATCACCCCGCCTTCCGGATATCTCCCGGAGTTGCACAGGGGAAATATCCCGCCGCCTGGCGATGGGGCGCCGCGGCATCGATGAATCACCAACGATTGGGTTTTATGGATTATCTGCAGTTGCTGGACGTGCTGGTGCACGTGGACAAATATCTGGGCGTCCTCATCGAGCAGTACGGCACGCTCATCTACGCGGTGTTGTTCCTGATCGTGTTCTGCGAGACCGGGCTGGTGGTGTTGCCGTTCCTGCCGGGAGATTCCCTGTTGTTCATCGCCGGCACCTTCTGTGCCATGGGGGCCATGGATATCTGGCTGCTGATGACCCTGCTGGTGATCGCAGCGGTGGCGGGCAATACCCTCAACTACTGGATAGGCGGCTGGGTCGGTCACCGCGTCTATACCCACAATTACCGCTGGCTCAATCCGGAAGCCCTGCAAAAGACCCATTCCTTCTACGAAAAACACGGCGGCAAGACCATCGTCATCGCCCGCTTCACGCCCATCGTGCGAACCTTCGCACCGTTCATCGCCGGCGTGTCGGGCATGAGTTTCGCCCGCTTCCAGCTCTTCAATGTGCTGGGTGCCTTGCTGTGGGTGGTGGGGCTGGTGGTGCTGGGCTACCTGTTCGGCAATATCCCGGTGGTGCAGCAGAACCTCAATACCCTGGTCCTGATCGGGATCGTGGCGGCCATCATTCCCATCGTGCTGGGCGCCTTGTGGCAGCTGTGGCGCAAGGTACGTGGCAAGCGCAAGGTGCGCAGCGCCTGAGACCGCCGGCGTCAGGGCAGAAAAGAACAAGCGTTGGCAGCCTCGTGAATGCCGTTCAGTGAAGACTGAACGGCATTTTTCATGATGCCGGCCAATCGCCTCAGGCTGCAGCGGCAGCCTGCGCGAACCTGGCGCGTGCCTTGTGCAGCTTGCGATAGCTGTCGAGCAGGCGCTGATGGCGGTCCAGGCCTTCGAGCTTCATGCTGGTCGGCGTCAGGCCGTGGAAGCGCACATCCCCCTTCACCGATCCGATGGCCGCATCCATGCGCTCATTGCCGAACATGCGACGGAAGTTGGTTTCGTAGTCTTCCAGCGCCAGCTCATCGTCCAGTTCCACTTCCAGCACGACGTTCAGGGCCTGGTAGAACAGACCGCGCTCGACCGAGTTGTCGTTGTATTGCAGGAAGGCGCCGACCAGGTCATGGGCCTCTTCGAATTGCTGCAGGGCCAGATGGATCAGCAGCTTCAGTTCGAGCACGGTCAACTGTCCCCACTCGGTGTTTTCATCGAACTCGATGCCGATCAGGGTGGCGATGTCCGAGTAGTCATCCAGCTCGTTGTTCTCCAGGCGCTCAAGCAGGGCGGCCAGGGCGTCATCGTCCAGGCGATGCAGGTTCAGGATATCGGCGCGGAACAGGAGCGCCTTGTTGGTGTTGTCCCAGATCAGGTCTTCCACCGGATACACCTCGGAATAGCCCGGCACCAGGATGCGGCAGGCTGTGGCGCCCAGTTGGTCATATACGGCGACGTAGGCTTGCTTGCCCATCTCCTCCAGGATGCCGAACAGGGCGGCGGCTTCCTCGGCGTTGGAGTTTTCGCCCTGGCCGGAGAAATCCCATTCCACAAATTCGTAGTCCGACCTGGCACTGAAGAAGCGCCACGAGACGATGCCCGACGAATCGATGAAGTGCTCGACGAAGTTGTTGGGCTCGGTGACGGCATTGCTCTCGAAGGTCGGCTGGGGCAGGTCGTTGAGGCCTTCGAAGCTGCGTCCCTGCAGCAATTCGGTCAGGCTGCGCTCCAGCGCCACCTCGAAGCTGGGGTGAGCACCGAAGGAGGCAAAGACCCCGCCCGTGCGCGGGTTCATCAGGGTCACGCACATCACCGGATAGACGCCGCCCAGCGAGGCATCCTTGACCAGCACCGGGAAACCTTGTTCTTCCAGCCCCTGGATGCCGGCCAGGATGCCGGGATACTTCGCCAGCACCTCCTGGGGCACGTCGGGCAAGCAGATTTCGCCTTCCAGGATTTCACGCTTGACCGCGCGCTCGAAGATCTCCGACAGGCACTGCACCTGGGCTTCGGGCAAGGTATTGCCGGCACTCATGCCATTGCTGACGAAGAGGTTTTCGACCAGGTTGGAAGGGAAATACACCACCTCGCCATCCGACTGCCGCACGAACGGCAGCGAGCAGATGCCGCGTTCGGCGTTGCCGGAATTGGTATCGACCAGATGCGAAGCGCGCAGCTCGCCGTCGGGGTTGTAGATGTCCAGGCAGTAGTCGTCGAGGATTTCCTTGGGCAGTTTGTTGCCGCGCCCGGGCTTGAACCAGCGTTCGTCGGGATAGTGCACGAACTCGGCATTGGCGATGTCCTCGCCCCAGTAGGAACCTGCATAGAAGTGGTTGTTGCTGATGCGTTCGAGGTATTCGCCCAGGGCCGAGGCCAGCGCGCTTTCCTTGGTGGCGCCCTTGCCGTTGGTGAAACACATCGGCGAATGCGCGTCGCGGATATGCAGCGACCACACATTGGGAATGATGTTGCGCCAGGAGGCGATCTCGATCTTGATGCCCAGTTCGGCCAGCAGGCCCGACATGTTGGCGATGGTCTGCTCCAGCGGCAGGTCCTTGCCCAGGATGCGGGTGCTGGCGCCGGCTTCGGGCTGGAGGGTCAGCAGGGACTGGGCATCGGCGTCCAGGTTCTCGACTTCCTCGATGATGAATTCCGGCCCTTCCTGCACCACCTTCTTGACGGTACAGCGCTCGATCGAGCGCAGGATGCCGCGGCGGTCGGCCTCGCTGATGTCGGCCGGCAGCTCGACCTGGATCTTGAAGGTCTGCTGGTAACGGTTTTCCGGATCGACGATGTTGTTCTGGGACAGGCGGATATTCTCGGTGGAAATATTGCGCGTATTGCAGTACAGCTTCACGAAGTACGCCGCGCACAGGGCCGAGGACGCCAGGAAGTAATCGAAGGGACCCGGCGCCGAGCCATCCCCCTTGTAGCGGATGGGCTGGTCGGCGATGACGGTAAAGTCGTCGAACTTGGCTTCAAGACGCAGCTTGTCGAGGAAGTTGACTTTGATTTCCATGGCGGAATTCCGATAAAGAGCCGAAAAGCGGCTGAAACGAGAAACAAGAAACGGGAGAGGGCGCTATTATCCCCTATCCGGTGGTGATCCAAGGCGGACGCCGACGCTGCCTCGAAAGGCAGGTGTGTTGCGGTCAGCGGGGCTGCAGGTACGGTTGACCGCTACCAATGACAAATATGAAATAAAAAATGCCGTTCAGTGCCTGACTGAACGGCATCAGCGGCGGGCGCCGGGGTCAGGTCAGCTTGTTCTTGGCCAGCGGCGGGTTCTTGGCGAAGTAGTTGCGGATGCCGGTCAGGATGGCGTCGGCCATCTGGTCCTGATAGCGCTCGTCGGTGAGCTTGGCTTCTTCTTCCGGGTTGGAGATGAAGGCGGTCTCGATCAGGATGCTGGGGATGTCCGGAGCCTTGAGCACGGCAAAGCCGGCCTGTTCCACCGCGCCCTTGTGTAACTTGTTGATGCCGCCGATTTCCTTCAACACCGCATTGCCCACGCGCAGGCTGTCGTTGATCTGGGCGGTGGTCGACAGGTCCAGCAGCACGCTGGCCAGCTGGCGGTCATGGGTCTTGATGTTGACGCCACCGATCAGGTCGGCCGAGTTTTCCTTGTTGGCCAGCCAGCGTGCCGCCGTCGAGCTGGCACCCTTCTCGGACAGCGCGAACACCGACGAACCACGTGCGGTGGGCTGTACGAAGGCGTCGGCGTGGATCGACACGAACAGGTCGGCCTGCACCTTGCGCGCTTTGACCACGCGCTGGCCCAGCGGCACGAAGAAGTCGGCGTCGCGGGTCAGCATGACGCGCATATTGGGGTATTGCTCGATCTTGCGCTTCAGGCGCTTGGCGATGGACAGCACCACGTCCTTCTCGCGGTTGCCCCGCGCGCCGGTGGCGCCGGGGTCTTCGCCACCGTGGCCGGGGTCCAGCGCGATGGTGATCATGCGGGTGAGCTGCATGCGCGGCTCTTCCGGGACCACCCGCGGATTGCGATCGCTCTTGTCGTCCGGTTGTGGCTTGATTTCTGCCAGCGGTACCGGGTCCGGCTTGGGCGCCGGTGCCTGCGCCAGCGGCGGGGTGGCCGGGGCTTCCTTGTTCCAGTCGCCCTTCTGGATCAGGGCGGCGATCGGGTCCGGCGGGTTGGACGGATACAGGTCGATCACGAAGCGATACTTGTATTCGCCCACCGGGGCCAGGGTGAACACCTGCGGCTTGATTTCATCCTTCAGGTCGAACACCAGGCGCACCACGCTGGGCCGGTTCTGGCCCACGCGTACCTGCTTGATATAGGGATCGTTGGGCTGGATCTTGGCGACCAGGTCCTTCAGGGTGGAATTGAGGTCGATGCCCTCGATGTCCACCACCAGGCGCTCCGGGTTCTTGACCACGAAGTGGGTGACCTTCAGGTCACTGTCGTTTTCCAGCGTGACGCGGGTGTAGTCGTCGGACGGCCAGACACGCACGGCCAGGATCTGGGAGGCCAGGGCGGGCAGGGGAGTGACGACGGAGACGAACAGCGCACCGCCGGCTTTGAGGATAGTGCGGCGGGTTTTGGACTTCACAGGTTGGGGGCGAATTTCAGTCGAGCGAGGCATTGATGACCCTTGTCGGACAACGCACGCAATTCTACATCACGACCGTTCCCTGCAAGAGACAGGTTGACGTGGATGTCCGGCGGCGGCAACACCGGATCGCCTTTTTCGGGCCATTCGACGATACAGACGGAGTTTTCGTTGAAATGTTCACGGAAACCGGCATCGAGGAACTCCTCCGGGCTGGCCATGCGGTACAGATCGAAGTGGATGACTGTTACCATGCGCCCTGCGAGTGTCACTTCATAGGGTTCGGCCAGGGTGTAGGTCGGGCTCTTGACCCGCCCCGAATAGCCCGCTGCATGCAGCAAGGCACGCGTCAGCGCGGTCTTGCCGGCGCCCAGGTCGCCGTGCAGGTAGATCGCCAGGCCCGGTGCCAGCACCTGCGCCAGGTCGGCACCCAGGCGCGCGGTGGCGGTTTCGTCGGGCAGGTGGAGGTGGAGTCGCTGCATATACATCCTGGTTTGTTACGTCATCCGAGATGACTTGTTTACTGGTTCAATCGCTTCATGCCTGCTCACGCCACCCCTGTCGATCTTGCCGACTCCGCCAGCCTGGCTGCCCTGGCCGCTGCCATCAAGGACTGGGGCCGTGCACTGGGCTTTGCCGAGGTGCGCATCGCCGATGTCGACCTCTCGCACCGGGAGGCGGGCTTCCAGGCCTGGCTGGACAAGGGTTACCACGGCGAGATGGATTATATGGCAAGCCACGGCCTGAAACGGGCGCGGCCGGCCGAACTGGTGCCGGGGACGGTGCGCGTGGTCAGCGTGCGCATGCCCTATCTGCCGGCCGCTACCGACCCCGGCCAGGCCGACTGGCGCGCCCGGGAAGAGGCCCGCAGCGGCGACCCGTCGGCGGCCCAGGTCTCGATCTATGCACGCGGGCGCGACTACCACAAGGTCTTGCGCGCCCGTCTGCAGCAACTGGCCACCCGCATCGAGGAACGCATTGGCAGCTTCGGTTACCGCGTCTTCACCGATTCGGCACCGGTCATGGAAGTGGCCCTGGCCGAAAAGGCCGGGCTGGGCTGGCGCGGCAAGCACACCCTGTTGCTGCACCGGGAGGCCGGTTCCATGTTCTTCCTGGGCGAGATGCTGACCGATCTGCCGCTGCCGGTCGATGACCCGGTCACCCCGCACTGCGGCCAGTGCAGCGCCTGCATCACGGCTTGCCCGACCGGGGCCATCGTCGCCCCGTATGAGCTGGATGCGCGGCGCTGCATCTCCTACCTCACCATCGAATTGAAGGGCAGCATCCCGTCCGACCTGCGGCCGCTGATCGGCAACCGCATCTACGGCTGCGACGACTGCCAGCTCTACTGCCCCTGGAACAAGTTCGCCCAGCGCGCCAGCCTGCCCGACTTCGACCCGCGCCATGGCCTGGACAGCGCCAGCCTGGTCGACCTGTTCGGCTGGAGCGAAGAGCAGTTCCTGAAGAACACCGAGGGCAGCGCGATCCGCCGCATCGGCCATGAACGCTGGCTGCGCAACCTGGCCGTGGGCCTGGGCAATGCCGCCGATAGCCCCTCCCACAAGGGGGACGCCGCCATCGTGGCGGCGCTGCGGGCAAGGCTTGTGCATCCGTCGGCGCTGGTGGTCGAGCATGTGCAGTGGGCACTGTCCCGCCACGGTGCGGGCGGCTAGGCCCCAGTGCGCGGTGCTCTGGGCGCAGTGTTCAATGCACCAGCGCCAGCCAGAATGGAATGGTCAGCGCCGAGAGCAGCGTGCCGAAGGAAATCAGGAAAGCCGTGAACGGACCATTGCCGCCCATGCGCGCGGCCAGGATGTAGGCGCTGGAGGCGGTGGGCAGGCTGCAGAACAGCACCACGATGCGCAACTGCAGCGGGGGCAGTTGCAGATGGCGACCGATCAGGTAGGCCACCAGCGGTACGGCGAAGAGCTTGATCAGGATGAACCATCCCACCACCAGCTTGCTTTCCTTGAGCCCCGACAGGCGCAGGCCGGCACCCACCATCAGCAGGCCCAGCGCGATGGAAGCCGCGCCCAGGCGCGAGAGCACCACCGATGCCGCCTCCGGCAGGTGCAGCCCCAGTGCCGAAAACGTCAGTCCGCCGGCAGTGGCCACCAGCAGTGGATTCTTGGCCAGTTCGCGCAAGAGGTTGCTGTTCTTCGGGGCCAGCGCATGGACCGCCGCGATATTGCACAGCGGGACGCCAAAGCCCAGCAGGATGGCCATCAGGCCGGCTCCTTCCTCGCCGGCCATGCGGGTGGCCAGCGCCAGTGCGATATAGGAATTGAAGCGGTAGGCGCATTGCATGCCCGATTCGTAGGTCATCGGCGTGGCCCGCAGCAGGGGTTTGCCCAGCCAGGTCAGTACGATGCCGGCCAGCAGCGACAGCACCCCGGTCTGCACCAGGCCACCAGTGACCCCCAGGTCGACCTTCAGGCGTGCGGTGGAATAGAACAGCAGCGCCGGAAAGAGCAGGAAGTACACCAGCTTTTCCATGCCGGCCCAGAACTCGTCGCCCCAGTTGGAGATGCGATAGACCAGCACCCCCAGCACGATCAGGCTGAAGTCCGGCAGCAGGAGATTGAGGATTTCCACCTTACTTGAGCAGCCGCGCCAGTTCGACGGCGGTCTTGACATTCATCTTGTCGAAGATGTGGGCGCGGTGGACCTCGACGGTGCGCATGCTGATGCCCAGTTCATCGGCGATGACCTTGTTCATCTTGCCGGCCAGGATCAGGTCCAGCACCTCGCGTTCGCGTGCCGAGAGTGCCGCCAGGCGGCCCTGGACGGCATCCTCGGCGCCGCCGGCGCGCGAGCTGGCCAGGGCTTCCAGTACGCGGTCCATCAACTGGTTGTCGTTGAAGGGCTTCTCGAAGAAATCGAAGGCACCGTTCTTGAGCATGTCCACTGCCATGGGGACGTCGCCATGGCCGGTGAGGAAGATCACCGGGCGCCGGTGCAGCAGACCCTTGGTCTTGAGTTCATTGAACAGCGCCACACCGCTGGTACCGGGCATGCGCACATCCAGCAGCAGGCATTCCCCCTCGGCATCGATACCGCCGGCCGCGCCGAGGGCGGCCAGGACCGCAGCACCACCTTCATAGGCGGTGGCGGCGATGTTGCGGGAACGCGCCAGCCAGGTCAGCGAATCGCGGATGATTTCTTCGTCGTCGACTATGTGCAGCATTGGTGTGCGGGGTGGGGCCAGATCAGTGGGGCCGTGGGGCGGCGGTCTCTTTATTGTGGCTGGCCGCTCTGGGCGGGCAGCGAAAACCGGAAGATTGTACCGCCTGCCGGGTTATCGGTGTAAGTCAGCGTGCCGCCATGGAATTCGATGGTCGTGCGACAGATGTTGAGGCCCATGCCCATGCCCTCGGCCTTGGTCGAGAAGAAGGGCGAGAACAGGCGCGCAGCAACGTCCTCGGCAATGCCGTGGCCCTGGTCGATTACCGAGACGGTGACCGATTCCACACCATCGTCGTTGCGGGTCAGCTCGGCCGTCACGCGCAGGATACGGCGTGCCGAGGGCACGGCAGCCATGGACTGGATGCCATTGCGGGTCAGGTTCAGGATCACCTGTTCCAGCAGTACCTGGTCCCCCAGGATAGGCGGCAGGGAACGGGGCACCTGCAACTGCAACACCACGAAGAACTGCTGGGCCTGCAGTTCGATCAGCGGTGTCACGTTGTCGATCAGCTGCCTCACCTGCAGGCGCTGCCGCGCCGGTTCGCGCTTCTTGACGAACTGGTGCACGCTGCGGATCACGTGGCCGGCGCGCTGCGCCTGGGCGTGGATCTTTTCCAGCGCCGGCTGCAGCGCCTTGGGGTCGGCCTGGCCCTGCTGCATCATGTTCAGCGCCCCGGTGGTGAAGCTGGAAATGGCCGCCAGCGGCTGGTTCAGTTCATGCGCCAGGGTGGAGGCGATCTCGCCCATGCTGGCCAGGCGGGCGCTGGCCTGCAGCTTCTCCTCCTGGGTGCGGTTCAGGTCTTCGGCGCGCTTGCGTTCGGAGATGTCGAGGATGGAGCCCATCCAGCCGGTCTGCTTGCCGTTTTGGTCCACCAGCGGAGACTCGAAGATCAGCACCGGGAAGCGCTCTCCGTCGCGGCGCTGGAAAATGGTCTCGAACTGCGGTGTGGCGCGTCCGGCCAGGACGTTGGAGAAACGCTCCTGGTATTCGTCCATGGCTTCCGGCGCCCAGTAGGGCATGGGCGGGATCTTGCCCACCAGTTCTTCGGCGGCGAAGCCAACCATCTTGCAGAAGGCCGGATTGACATAGGTGATGCGTCCCTCCAGGTCGCGTGCGCGCATGCCGGTGACCAGCGAGTTTTCCATCGCGGCGCGAAACACCGCCTCGTTCAGCAGGGCCTTCTCGGCCTTGGTGCGGCGGGTGATGTCCCGCCACAGCGCCCACAGGCTCCACAGCAGGCCCAGCGAGAGCACGATCACGGACCCCACCAGCAGGTTGGGCAAGAGCTTGGGCGCGCTCTTGGTGCTGTTGGTGTGCAGCACCAGGGTCAGGCCCGGCAGTTCCAGTTCGCGGCGGTGGGTGTAGACATTCAGGCCGGGGCCGCCCGAGGTGCGGCGTGCCACCACGTTGTCGTCGGTGTCGGTGAGCGAAATCTCGTTGTCCTGGGCGAACCACCACGGCACCATTTCATTGAGGATGCGCGCCACCGCATAGCTGGCCACCAGGCTGCCGACGTAATGATTGTCGCGGAACAGGGGCACGTGATAGTCCATCAGCATCGGTTCGGCGATCCCCGGTGGCACGGCAGGCGGGCTGTAGAGCGGGCGGTGCATCTGGCGCGCGCGGTCACCGGTCATCAGCGAGGACTGCGAGAGATCGTTGCGACTGATGGGGAAGTCGTCGGTGGAGGCCACCGGCCGTCCTTCGGCATTGAACCAGGTGACACGATAGAACTCGCGGTTGTTGCGCAGCAGTGCATTGAGGCGGCTGCGGAAGTGGTCCTGGTTCAGGCGGCCGGTGATGATCTCGCGTCCGATGATGCGCATGCTTTCGTCGTCGCGGCTCAGCTGGAAACGGATCGCCTGTTCCACCCACAGCGAATCGGCGATCAACTGCTCCAGCCGTTCGCTGGCCTCCATCTGCTGGGCCTGGCGCGGCAACCAGATCAGGGTGGCCAGGAACAGGCACAGCAGCAGGAAAGGAATCAGCCAGCGCATGGTGGTCTTGCGCCCCGAGGCCTGCAATTGCGAGGCGGCGTTGGGCTGGGGCGAGATCGGCGGAGGCGGGATGGTTTTCATGTCGCCGCCAGTGTAGCTGCCGCCCGGGGCGAGCGCCAGCATCCCGGGCGGCGGGAAAATGCAGGAAGTGTGGTTCGGGGAGCATTGTGGTTATCCACACTTGCCCCATTTTGGTGACACCGAGCAAAATGCGCGGGCATAATCTGGCCCGCGCCAAGCAGAGCCACTACAAAAACAAGTACACCACCAAAACGATTCATACCTCACTGGGGAGACACGCATGAAACTGAAGTCCATCCTGCTGGCCATGTCGGCCGCTACCATCGTCAACGCCGGCCTGACTGCGAGCGCCTTCGCACAGCAGCCCATCATCATCAAGTTCAGCCACGTGGTGGCCAACGACACACCCAAGGGCAAGGCCGCCGAGCGCTTCAAGGAGCTGGCCGAGAAGGCCACCAAGGGCCGCGTCAAGGTCGAGGTCTATCCCAACAGCACCCTGTACAAGGACAAGGAAGAACTGGAAGCCCTTCAACTGGGCGCCGTGCAGATGCTGGCCCCGTCGCTGGCCAAGTTCGGCCCGCTGGGCGTGAAGGAGTTCGAGGTGTTCGACCTGCCTTACATCTTCCCCAGCAAGGACGTGCTCTACCGCGTGACCGAAGGCCCCATCGGCAAGGATCTCTTCAAGAAGCTGGAGCCCAAGGGCATTACCGGCCTGGCCTACTGGGATAACGGTTTCAAGGTGATGTCGGCCAACAAGCCGCTGCATCATCCGGCCGACTTCCGCGGCCTGAAGATGCGCATCCAGTCTTCCAAGGTGCTGGACGCGCAGATGCGCGCACTGGGCGCCAACCCGCAGGTGCTGGCCTTCTCCGAGGTCTACCAGGCGCTGCAGACCGGCGTGGTGGATGGCACCGAGAACCCGCCTTCGAACCTCTATACCCAGAAGATGCACGAAGTGCAGAAGCACGTGACCGTGTCCAACCACGGCTATCTGGGCTATGCCGTGATCGTCAACAAGAAGTTCTGGGATGGCCTGCCGGCCGACGTTCGCACCCAGCTTGAAGGCGCCATGAAGGACGCCACCAAGTACGCCAATGCCATCGCCCAGCAGGAAAACGATGCCGCCCTGGCAGCCGTGGAAAAGACCGGCAAGACCACTGTCTACCGTCTCACCGATGCCGAGAAGGCCGAATGGCGCAAGGCCTTGCTGCCGGTGCAGCAGCAGATGGCCAGCCGTATCGGCAAGGAGCTGATCGACGCCGTCAACAAGGAATCGGCAGCGCTGGGCCAGAAGTAATCGGGCTCGGTACCTGTGCGCGGCGCGCCCGTCCGGCGTGCGCCGCGCCACCCTCTAAAACAATCAGAACAAGCTAAGCCAGCGGCCGCTACCAGCATGGGAGCGGCCTGCCGGCGCAAGGAGATTCCATGAAGTTACTCGACCATCTGGAAGAGTGGCTGATCGCGTTCCTCATGGCCGCGGCCACCTTCATCATCTTCGTGGCCGTGGTGCATCGTTACGCCTCCGGCCTCGACATTCCCTGGTTACAGGACCAGCTCATCCAGATCAACATGAGCTGGGCGCAGGAGCTGTGCATCTTCATGTTCGTGTGGATGGCCAAGTTCGGCGCCGCCTATGGCGTGCGTACCGGCATCCACGTCGGCGTCGATGTGCTCATCAATCGCCTCAACACCCCGTGGCGCAACAAGTTCGTGCTCTTCGGCCTGTTCGCTGGCGCCCTCTTCACCGGCATCGTCGGCACCTTCGGCGCCGAATTCGTCTATGACATCGCCCAGCACGACAGCACCTCCGAAGTGCTGGAAGTGCCGATGTGGATCGTCTACCTGGCCGTGCCGCTGGGTTCCTATCTGATGTGCTTCCGTTTCCTCCAGGTCGCGTGGAATTTCCACCGGACCGGCGAATTGCCCAAGCATGACCATTCCCACGTGGAAGGTCTGGACGAAGAAACCAGCGGAGGTAAAGCATGAATGCATTGATCATTTTCGTCCTGCTGTTCGGGCTGATGCTGACCGGGATGCCGATCTCGATCTCGCTGGGCCTGACGGTACTGACCTTCCTCTTCACCATGACCGACGTGCCGATCCAGTCGGTGGCGCTGAAGTTGTTCACCGGCATCGAGAAGTTCGAGATCATGGCGATCCCCTTCTTCATCCTGGCCGGCAACTTCCTCACCCATGGCGGCGTGGCGCGGCGCATGATCAACTTCGCCACCTCCATGGTGGGGCACTGGCATGGAGGCCTGGCGCTGGCCGGCGTGCTGGCCTGCGCGCTGTTCGCGGCGGTCTCCGGTTCCTCGCCGGCCACCGTGGTGGCGATCGGCTCCATCATCCTGCCGGCGATGGTCAAGCAGGGCTTCCCCAACCGCTTCGGCGCGGGCGTGATCACCACCTCAGGTGCGCTGGGCATCCTGATCCCGCCTTCCATCGTGATGGTGATGTATTCGGTCTCGACCAATACGTCGGTGGGCAAGCTGTTCATGGCCGGTGTGGTGCCGGGTCTGCTGCTGGCCTTCCTGCTGGGGGTGACCACCTGGTACCTGGCGCGCAAGAACAATTACCCGCGCCTGAGGAAGGCCACCTGGGCCGAGCGTTTCGCGGCCTTCCGCAAGAGTGGCTGGGGCCTGTTCCTGATCGTCATCGTCATGGGCGGCATCTACAGCGGCGTGTTCACGCCCACGGAAGCGGCTGCCATGGCCGCGGTGTATGCCTTCTTCATCTCGGTGTTCGTCTACAAGGATCTGCGCCTGAGCCAGGTGCCCAAGGTCTTGCTGGACTCGGCCTCGATGTCGGCCATGCTGCTCTACATCATCACCAACGCGGTGCTGTTCTCGTTCCTCGTGACCAGCGAAAACATCCCCCAGGCGATGGCGGCATGGATCACCGACTCCGGCCTGGGTCCGATCACCTTCCTGCTGGTGGTCAATGTCCTGCTGCTGCTGGCCGGTAACGTGATGGAGCCGTCTTCGATCGTGCTGATCCTGGCGCCTATCCTGTTCCCCGTGGCCATGAAGCTGGGCATCGATCCGGTGCACTTCGGCATTCTCATCGTGGTCAACATGGAAGTGGGCATGTGCCATCCGCCGGTCGGTCTGAACCTGTACGTGGCCTCAGGCATCACTAAGATGGGCATCACCGAGCTGACCATCGCGGTCATGCCGTGGCTGCTGACCATGCTCGGTTTCCTGATGCTGGTGACCTACTGGCCGGCACTGTCGCTGTGGCTGCCTAACCTGATCTACAACTGACACAACAGATGTCTCTCATAATCGGCACCACGCACTACGATGGTGCCGATTTTGTCGGATGTCTGTTAAGTTGCTCGAAAGTATGTTGGTTTTGCCCTGAAAAAGTGCTTTGAAACCGCGCAGAGTGCTGCTAAAGTGCGGGCTTTGCTGAATCGGCACCGTGCATTTGCCGTCCTGGCAATCGAGTTTTGCAGTGATGTTTTTCTAGTGAGTTGTTGATGTACGCGCCTCACCGGCGACCCTGCCGACACATCGGCGCGGGCGCAGGCGGGCAGCACCGAATACAAAGCGGGTGGTGCATAACAAACGGTATCGATACCGGGAAACTGAGGAGACGTGCATTCGATTGAAGCCGTTCAAACGGCCGGGAATGCATCAGGAGTATTTTGAAGGCGCATCCGAGGATGCGCCTTTTTTCTTTGTGCCAGCCGTACGTGGATAGTGCATACGGTTTATACGGTTTATATCTTTTCCGCACCCCCTTCTCCGGGCCGGCTCAGCCCGACAGCACCCGTTCCCCCTGCGGTGTGGATATCACGGCCTCGATGGCGGTCTGCCTTCCTTCCTGCAGCACGATGCGCGCATCCTCGATCCCCACGGCCGCCAGGGCAGCGCCCAGTTCGGCCGGCGCCGGGTGGCTCAGCACCAGGCGTTGCAGGCGGCAGCCGAGGTCGGGCAGGGCGCTGGCCGGGTGAGGCTGGCTGTGCCACTGGATCAGCGAGGGCATCAGGCCGGCGCAGGGCAGGCGGCCGTCGGCGGCGATGGTGATCAGCCAGGCCAGGGTGCCGCGGCTCATGGGCGTGATCTCGCCGACGGCAATGGGACTGGCGGCCACCGCCGCTTCGATGTCGTCGGTGCGGGCCACCCAGTGGGCCAGGCGCGGCGGCGCATCCGCGACCAGCTCGTCCATGCCGAACCAGCGTGCACGAGCAGGAGTGCTGCCGGCGGGATCGATGGCGATCACCTCCAGGTAGAAGCCCGCACCCAACGACAGCAGGGCATTGTGCGTGCCCAGTCGCTCATGCTGTCCGCCGATGCGCGGCGCCATCGAGACGCCCAGTTGCTGCTGTAGCCAGGCCATGCCGGCTTCAAGGCTGGGGGCGGTGACCACCAGGTGGTCCGGTTCGGTGTGGGGCGATGCCTGCGTCATGCGGTCTCCTGAAGTGTTGTCCTCTGTTTTGCCCGATGGTATCAAGCCCGGGCCTGAATTGCTTAAAATAGGCCTCCATCGCATTTGGCCCATTGTCCATGACCCAGCTCCAGACCGAATCGCCCCTGACCGTGCTGTTTTCCGCCGTGGTGCATACGCCCTTTGGCGGCATGGGCATCCGTACCCAGGCCGGGGCGCTGGTCGAGATGGTCTACCTGCCGGCGCATTACGCCGAGAAGGATGCCGCCGATCCGGTGGCGGCCAAGGCTGTACAGCAGATCCGGCGTTACCTGGCCGATCCGGGCTTTCGCTTCAAGCTGCCGCTGGCTCCGGTGGGCAGCGCCTTCCAGCAACGCGTCTGGCAGGCCATCGCCGCCATTCCCTGCGGCCAGGTCCAGACCTATGGCCAGGTTGCCAAGCACATCCAGTCCGCCCCGCGTGCGGTCGGACAGGCCTGCGGCGCCAACTGGTATCCGCTGGTGATTCCTTGTCATCGGGTCACCGCCGCCGGCGGCCTGGGCGGGTTTTCGCATCATGACGACGTCGACGGCTTCCACCTGGAGGTCAAGCGCTGGTTGCTGCGCCACGAAGGCGTGCACGGATACTGACGGACTCGCATGGGACGCACCACACCGAAGATAGAAGCGCCCGCCGCCAGCCGCGAGGCCATCGATGAATTCTGCGACAGCCTGTGGCTGGAAGACGGCCTGTCCAAGAATACGCTGGAGGCCTACCGGCGCGACATGACCCTGTACGCCCACTGGCTGCATCATGAGCACGCCAAGTCGCTCTACGAGACCCAGGCCGATGACCTGCATGCCTATTTCGCGGCCCGTCACGACCAGACCAAGCCCAGTTCTTCCAATCGCCGGCTGGCGGTGTTGAAGCGGTTTTTCCAGCTGGCGCTGCGCCAGCACCGGGTGGCCGCCGATCCCTGCCTGAAGATGCGCTCGGCGCGCCAGCCGCAACGTTTCCCCAAGACCTTGTCGGAAGGCCAGGTCGAGGCCCTGCTGGCCGCACCCGATGTGTCCACGCCCCTCGGGCTACGCGACCGCGCCATGATCGAGCTGATGTATGCCAGCGGCTTGCGGGTGTCGGAGCTGGTGCTGTTGAAGAGCATTGAAGTCGGTATGAACGAGGCCGTGCTGCGGGTCACTGGCAAGGGCGACAAGACCAGGCTGGTGCCATTCGGCGAGGAGGCCGGGTCCTGGATTGCCCGCTACCTGGCCGAGGGACGGCCGCAGATCCTGCAGGGCCAGGTCGACGATGCCCTGTTCGTCACCGCACGCGGCGGGCCGATGACGCGCCAGATGTTCTGGACCCTGATCAAGAAGCACGCACTGCAGGCCGGCATCACGGTGCGCCTGTCACCGCACACGCTGCGCCACGCCTTTGCCACCCACCTGCTCAACCATGGTGCCGACCTGCGCGTGGTACAGCTGCTGCTGGGCCATGCCGACATCTCCACCACCCAGATCTACACCCACGTGGCACGGGAGAGGCTCAAGCAACTGCATGCCGCACATCACCCCCGCGGCTGATCTTGCGGCATAATGTGCGCCCATGACGGCCCGGCCGGCCTGCTGGGCCGGTCAGGCAGCCGTCAGGAAGAACACCGATGAGCGCCAAGAAAGAACACATCTCCGAAACCCCCGCCACGCAATTCCTGCGCAAGCAGGGTGTGACCTTCACCGAGCATCCCTACGATTACGAGGAGCATGGCGGCACCTCGGTGTCCTCGCGCGAGCTGGGCGTGGACGAGCATGCCGTCATCAAGACCCTGGTGATGCAGGATGAGGCGGCCAAGCCGCTGCTGGTGCTCATGCATGGCGACTGCAAGGTCTCCACCAAGAACCTGGCACGCCAGATCGGCTGCAAGTCGGTCGAGCCCTGCAAACCGGAGGTGGCCAATCGCCACTCGGGCTTCCTGATCGGTGGGACCTCGCCCTTCGGCACCCGCAAGAGCATGCCGGTCTACGTGGAAGCCAGCATCCTGGAACTCGACAAGATCTACATCAATGGCGGCCGGCGCGGCTTCCTGGTGGGCATCGACCCCGCCGTCCTCCTGAAGGTGTTGCCTGCCAAGGCGGTGCAGTGCGCCCTGGCTGATGCACCCTGACAAGAACCCAGAGACAAGAGAAAGAACGCATTCATGTACAACATCCTTTTCGCCATCGCGGCCTACCTGATCGGCTCGCTGTCCTTTGCGGTGGTGGTGTCCAAGGTCTTCGGACTGGCCGATCCGCGTACCTACGGGTCCAAGAATCCCGGTGCCACCAATGTGCTGCGCAGCGGCAACAAGAAGGCGGCGGCACTGACCCTGCTGGGCGATGGCTTCAAGGGCTGGCTGGCGGTCTGGCTGGCGCAGAAGTTCGGGCCGCAGTATGGCGTGGACGACACCGGCATCGCCCTGGTCACGCTGGCCGTCTTCCTGGGGCACCTGTGGCCGGTGTTCTTCCGCTTCGTGGGCGGCAAGGGCGTGGCCACCGCGCTGGGCATCCTGCTGGCGCTGGACCCCTGGCTGGGCCTGGCCACGCTGGGGACCTGGCTGGTGGTGGCCTTCGCTTTCCGCTATTCCTCACTGGCAGCGCTGGTAGCGGCCCTGTTCGCCCCGTTCTACTACGGCCTGCTGTTCGGCACCACCGACGGCATCCTGCTGGCCGTGGTCGCGATGGCGGCACTGCTGATCTATCGCCATCGCAAGAACATCGGCAACCTGCTGGCCGGCAAGGAAAGCAAGATCGGGAGCAAGAAGAAGGCCGGCAAGTAAGCTGGACAAGTAAGTTGGGCAAGGCTGCTTGCCACTTCCCGAAAACAGAAGGGCCGCAATGGAGATTGCGGCCCTTTTTGTTTATATCGTATAAATTATTTATGTGGCTGGAGTCATCGCACCTTGTGGCGGCCGCAGTTCATCCAGCGGCCAGCGCGGCCGCACGCCAAAACCATATTCCTTGCGCGCCGCATCGGGTTGCTCGCGCAGGCGCATGGCACCGGCAAAGGCGATCATGGCGCCGTTGTCGGTGCAGAACTGCAGTTCCGGATAGAACACTTCGTAGCGGCGCTTGGCTGCAGCGGCATTGAGGGCGGCACGCAACTGGGCATTGGCACCCACACCGCCGGCAATCACCAGGCGCTTCAGGTTGGTCTGCTTCAACGCGGTCATGCACTTGGCCACCAGTACGTCGACGATGGCGTCTACGAAGCCGCGTGCGATGTTGGCCTTGTCCTGCTCGCAGATATTGGCGCTGTTGCTGCCGTGCTGTTTGACCACGGTCAGCACCGCAGTCTTCAGGCCGGAGAAGCTGAAGTCCAGATTCTTGGAATGCAGCATGGGGCGCGGCAGCTGGTACGCGGCCGGGTCACCGAACTCGGCCAGGCGCGAGATGGCCGGTCCACCCGGATAGCCCAGGCCCAGCAGCTTGGCCGACTTGTCGAAGGCTTCGCCGGCAGCGTCGTCCAGGGTTTCGCCCAGCAGTTCATAGCGCCCCACGCCATCGACCCGCATCAATTGCGTATGGCCGCCCGAGACCAGCAGGGCGATGAAAGGAAAGCGCGGCGGCTTGCTGGCCAGCAGCGGCGAGAGCAGGTGGCCCTCCAGGTGATGGATGCCCAGTACCGGCTTGTCCAGCGCCAGGCCCAGGCCGCAGGCCACCGACGCGCCGACCAGCAGCGCGCCGGCCAGTCCCGGTCCCTGGGTGTAGGCGATGGCGTCGATCTCCTGCGCTGGCACATGGGCGTCCGCCAGGGTCTGCCGCAGCAGTGGAATGGCGCGCCGGATGTGGTCGCGCGAGGCCAGCTCGGGGACGACACCACCGTACTCCTGGTGCATGGCGATCTGCGAATGCAGGGCATGCGCCAGCAGGCCGCGCTCGGTGTCGTACAGAGCGAGGCCGGTTTCATCACAGGAGGATTCGACGCCGAGGACTAGCATGGGGATGGACTCAATGAAGCGGCCGGTCCCCGACGGGTGGGGTGCGCGGCAAAGGCGCTATTGTAATGGAAAGCCCGGCCGCTGGCCCTGCCGGCTGCGGCAGGCGCCGCTTTTGGTGTACCCTTCGGCCATGCAAAACGATGCCCACATTCCTGCTCCGGCTGCGGCCGTCGAGCCTGCCAGCGCTGCCCCGGGTATTGCCGCCGCGGTGGCCGCCCCGCTGGTCGCCACCCCCTTCGTTGCTGCGCCCTTCATCAAGGAGATCGGCCGCGGCAAGGATGGCGCGCGCAGCCTCTCCCGTGACGATGCCCAGGCCATGTACCAGGCCATGCTCGAGGGCCGCGTCAGCGACCTGGAGCTGGGCGCGATCCTGCTGGCCATGCGCATCAAGGGCGAATCGGTCCAGGAGATCGCCGGTTTCCTGGCGGCCGCCGAAGCGTCCTTCACGCCGCTACGCGCGCCCGCCGGCGATTACGCACCTGTGGTCCTGCCCAGCTACAACGGGTCGCGCAAGATGGCCAACCTTACGCCGCTGCTGTGCATGCTGCTGGTGCGCCGGGGCGTGCCAGTGCTCATGCACGGCGTGACCCGCGACCCACAGCGCCTGACCAGCGCCGAGATATTCAGTGCACTGGGCATTGCCCACGCAGCCTCCGGTGCCCAGGCTGAAGCGCTGATGGCCGCAGGACAACCGGCCTTCATCCCGATTGCTGCACTGGCTCCGTCCATCGCGCGACTGCTGGAGATGCGCCGTATCCTGGGGGTGCGCAACTCCACGCATACCCTGGTGAAGATCATGCAACCGTTTGCGCAGCCGGCCTTGCGTCTGACGTCGTACACCCATCCCGAGTATCTGGAGATGTTGAGCGACTATTTTGGCAACGCTGCACCGCATGATCGCGGCGATGCTTTCCTGATGCGCGGTACCGAGGGCGAGACCGTGGCCAATGCCCGGCGCGCCCAACGCATCGACTGGTTCAGCCACGGCACGCGCACCGTGCTGGTGGAAAAGCAGAGCGTGGCCGAGGATGTGCCGGAGTTGCCGGAAGGTAGCGACGCACTGGCCACGGCGCGCTGGATCAACGAGGTGCTTGATGGCCGCCGTCCTGTACCGCAGGCCATCGCCGAGCAGGTCGATCACTGCGTCGACGTGGCTGCGCGGGTACGCAAAAATATTTCCTGACATCGTCTGCGGCGTGGGCGTTTCGCCACAGCGGCTCCTGCGGGGCGGGAAGCTGTCGAATTGACAGCCCGTCGCCAGGACGCAAGCAAGGCGTGGCGGTCAGCAATGGTCAGGAAAAAATCGGGAAGAAATGCCGGCAATGCGGCCAATAGGGCAGGCGGAAAAAGGCCCGGATGAAGATCCCTGGGGAGTCGGGATCGTGATTCGGAGGGACTTGGGAGTGCTGGGCTCAGGTGCGCGGACGGCGGCGGGCGGTGGTCTTGGCGGCTGCCACGAGCTTTTCCGGTGCGTGGGCGGCAATCTGGGCAAAGGCGAAGATCACTTCCTTGACGATCTTGCGCTGGGGCGCCGGCAGATTGATGAAGGCCTCGAAGGCTTCGCGCTCGCGGTAGCCGATGGCTTCTTCCCAGCGGGCGCGGCGCTTGTCGATGCGCTTGCCGATCTCTTCGCCGAAACGAAGGTGCTGGGGAGTGACGATGAGCCATTCGGCCAGCGTCTCCAGCTTGTCCTGCTTGGGCATCGACTCGCCCAGCAACCAGCGTCGTACGCCGTGCAGGGTCATCGGTTTGCCCCAGTACCGCAGATTGAATTCCCGTTCCAGAACGGCGGGCTTGGGTTCGTATCCAGCTTTTTCCATCGCGGTGCGCAAGCGCTTTGCGAATTTTTGATTGGCGGTTTCCATGGTTTCGAAGGTACTTTGACGTAGCGCTTTCCGGGGTACGTTTGCATTTGGGGTGAGTTACGCAGCAAACGTGATTTATGCTCACTGGTCAGGAAAGCCTCGCCATCGCCCTGCGCGAGATCCTCGCGGGATGCCGGAAAGGCAGATCGGTCGCGGCTTTGCGCCGAACGGGAAGGGGGCCATGCGCAGGTCTCCGATGCGATGGTGGGACAACCGTTTCGTCGATCACGGCGCGCTGCGGGCATGTGGATGTCAGGTCATCAGGCCACTTCAGGTACGTGCCTGGGACTGTCTTCCGGACGCTCTCGCGGTGCATGTCACCGCAATGGCGCCCTGGTCAACCATGCTGCGCGCCGGTGATCTACGGCGCTTATTGTCAGTCCAGATGCATCGCATGTGAGCCGCGCAGCCAGATTTTTTCAGGGGATGTATCCGCCGCGAGACAGCACATCCGACGCGCCATGCATGCCGCAGCGCGGCACATCGGCGCAGAAGCGCGCTAGAATAGCGCCTCACCGAAAAACAAATTCAATGCGGTGGTGAATAACCGATTAACTTCCCACCTGGTGGGGATGGGGAAGCAGGTTGAAAATACGCTCCTTCCCATGGGGCGTGGCATGGACCCGGTAGCGCCGGGCAGACAAGCAGCACGCTGGTTGAAACAAGACGAATAAATCAAAGAAGTCAGCAGCATCCCTGTGGTACGTTCTGGTTACGTAACTTTTTGAGGTTTCCCGGGTCGGTTCCTGCCGCCTTGCCGGCGCCCTTGCGGCGCCTCCAGGCAAGCTCAGGCACTGCTCCGGAAAGGACCGCGGCGACCCGTTGGCATGCAACGGTGGATCGACTGACGCTCCGCCGCCCGCCGTGCGCTTTGCACCGGTGGCTGCAGTGGCGGGCGGGATGGCCGCGATACCGTGCAGGCGCAGATGCTTGCGGGCTCCCAGCGATCGCCCGCATGGAAGATGCGCAACCTAGCCCAGGTTCGACGATGTCAGGTTCCTTTCATTTCCTGCTGCTGGCCTTTGCCTTACTGGTCGCCAGCCTTTCCGCCTATGCCGCGCTGGAGGTTTCCGAGCGCATCGTGCTGCAGGAGGCGCAGCACCGGCGGCTGTGGCTGTCGGTCGGGGCGGCCGTGTTCGGCGTGGGCGTCTGGGGCGCCATGCTGCTTACGGTGGCGTCGCTGCAGATCAGCATCGCGATCAACTTCGATGCCAGGCTGGTGGCGCTGTCCTTGCTGCTGTGCATGGGTAGCGCCTTCTATCTGATGCACCTGACGGGGCTGCGGCGTCCGCACCCGACCCGCCTGGTCATCGGCGGTCTCGCCATGGGTGCGGCCTTCAATGCGGCCTTCCATATCGCGCTCAAGGCCATGACGCTGCAGCCGCCGCTGCTGTATCACACGATCCTGCTGGTCGTGGCGCTGGTCGTGACCGAGGTGGTGGCGGTGTTCATCGTGACCCTGTTTTCGGCCAGCAATGGTCGCAAGCCCATGACCGGCTCGCTCAATTCG
This sequence comes from Herbaspirillum sp. VT-16-41, assembly GCF_001994935.1. Classification (NCBI taxonomy): domain Bacteria; kingdom Pseudomonadati; phylum Pseudomonadota; class Betaproteobacteria; order Burkholderiales; family Oxalobacteraceae; genus Herbaspirillum; species Herbaspirillum sp. VT-16-41. The sequence continues at coordinate 69,020 of NZ_MUXB01000120.1, read as the reverse complement.
CAGCAGACGCGGCGGGTACTGGCTGCACTGCTGGTCGGGGCCGGACTGGTGTCCTCGGCTGCGGCCGGGTTGCGCGCGGTGATGATCGGCCCGCAGGCACAGAGCCAGGTGCTGGAGGGTATCACCCGCGAGCACCTGGTCAATGGCCTGGTGTTCCTGGCCTTCCTGGCCATGGCCATGGCCTTGGTGGTCAGCGGCGTGCAGCGCAACCAGGTCCTGAAGAAGATCGTCGGCCGTACCAATGACAAGCTGCTGCACTTCGCCACCCACGACGTGCTGACCGGGCTGCCCAATCGCGCCCTGCTGGCCGATCGCATCCAGCACGCGGTGGAGGTGGCGCGGCGCAATGGCCGGCCCTTTGCGGTGCTGTTCATGGACCTGGATGGTTTCAAGGCCATCAATGATTCACTCGGCCATGCGGTGGGCGATGGCCTGTTGGTGGCGGTGGCCCAGCGTATTCGCGCCTGCATCCGCGGCGAGGACATGGTGGCGCGCATCGGTGGTGACGAGTTTGTGGTGGTGATGAGCAATCTGGCCTCGCCGGAGGTGGTGGAGCAGCTGTCGGAAAACATCCTGGCCGCGCTGCGCCTGGATTTCCAGATCGAGGATGCGACCCTGCGCGTGACCTCCAGCATCGGCATCGCGGTCTATCCCAATAGCGGCGAATCGGCCGATGCCCTGATGAAGAATGCCGATGCCGCCATGTACGAGGCCAAGCAGAGCGGGCGCAATACCTATCGCTTCTTCGAACCGGCCATGCATGCCAGCGCGATGCGTCACCTGCAGGTGCGCCAGGCCTTGCAGCAGGCCATCGAACAGCAGCAGTTCCGCCTGCACTTCCAGCCCAAGTATCGCGGTGCCAGCAAGGAGTTGACCGGGCTGGAGGCTCTGCTGCGCTGGAACCACCCGGAGCTGGGCGAGATGGCGCCCGCGGAATTCATCCCCATCGCCGAGCGCTCGGGCCAGATCATCGCCATCGGCGACTGGGTGCTGCAGGCGGTGTGTTGCCAGATCGCGCGCTGGGACGGGGCGGGCATGAAGCCGGTCAAGGTGGCACTGAACCTGTCGCCGCTGCAGATGCGCGCCGATCTGGTGGAGCGCATCATCGCCATGGTCGGCGCGGCCGGCATCGCACCGCAGCGGCTGATGTTCGAGATCACCGAGACCGCCGCCATGAAGGATGTGGAACGCACCACACAAGTGGTGCGCGAGCTGCAATCGCTGGGCTTTGACATCGCCATCGATGATTTCGGCACCGGTTATTCCAGCCTGGCCTACCTGGCGCAGTTCCACTGCCGCCAGGTCAAGATCGATCGCTTCTTTACCTCGCGCCTGGACCTGGAAGATCACTCCGGGCGCGCCATCGTCGCTGCCATCATCGCGCTGGCACATGCACTGCAGATGGAGGTGGTGGCCGAAGGGGTGGAGACGGAAGGGCAATTGCGCGAGCTGCAGTTGCTGCATTGCGACCAGGTACAGGGCTTCCTGCTGGGACGGCCGGCGGAGGCTCCCACGGTGCCAGGGCTGGTCAACGCCAGCAACGACGATCTGTTTGCCGGCGGCGCGTTCAGATCCTGAGTTCGCCCCTGGCAGCGCGTCGCTGGATCACGCGCAGGTAGGCCAGCAGGCCCACCGCCACGAGACCCAGGCTGAGGCTGTTGGCAGCCCAGAAGCCGGCCGGTCCGCGCAGCGCGGCCGGGGTCCAGCCCAGCGGGTCGAGACCCAGCAGGTAGCCTCCGCCCAGGCCTACGCCCCACAAGGTCAGCGCATAGATCACGGTGGGGACCACGGCGACCTTGTAGGCGCGCAGTACGAAGGCGGTGGTTACCTGCATCGCATCGAAGAACTGGTAGAAAGCGATGTAGAGGAACAGCGGCAGCGCCGCGCCGATGATCACCGGATCGGGCGTGTAGGCGTGGATGATGTGCTCACGCAGGAACCAGACGACCATCCCGATCACCACCGACAGCGAGACCGCCAGGCGGATGCCGGCGCGTCCGATTTTCTTCGCCTCCTGCATGTTGTTGCCGCCGATGGCCTGGGCTACCAGGGTGCTGGTGGCGCTGGCGATGGACAGCGGCAGCATGTAGAGCACGGTCCCGACGTTGCCTACGATCTGGTGGCCGGCCACCGGCACGGCGCCCAGGCGCGCGATGAAGACCGCCATCAGCGTGAAGGCGGTGACTTCGATGAAGTAGGACATGCCGATCGGAACACCCAGGCGCAGCAGCTTGCCCTGGGCTTTCCAGGAGGGGGCGACGAAGCCGCTGCCGAACAGATTGAGTGGCCGATAGTAGGGCAGTCGCGCCACCAGCAACCAGGCGGCGATCATCATCAGCCAGGCGATCAGGGTGGTGGCGATGGCGCAGCCGGGGCCGCCGAAGGCGGGCAGGCCCAGGCCGCCGAAGATCAGCAGGGCGTTCAGCGGCAGCTTCAGCAACAGGCCGCAGAGCTGGATGGCCATGACCATCTTGGGTCGCGCCAGTGCAGTGTTGAGCGCCGAATAGACACGGAAGAACAGCGTCGCCGGCAGCGCCAGCGCCTCGATGCGCAGATACAGGGTGGCCTTTTCCACCAGTTCCGGCGAGGCCTTGGCGAAGGCCAGGAATACCGGCGAGAACATCAGCACCAGCGACCCCACGATGGACAGCAGTACCGCCAGCCACATGCCCTGCTTGACCTCGTTGCCGATGTCGTCCAGCCGGCCGGCGCCGAACAGTTGGCCGATGGTCGGTTGCAGGGCCTGCAGCACGCCCGACAGACCCACGAACACGCTCACGTAGATGGATACCCCCAGTGCCAGTGCACCCAGATCCAGCGCCGAGAAGCGCGACACCATCACGGTATCGATCACGCCATTGGCGATCAGTGCCAGTTGGCCGACCAGCAGTGGCCAGGCCAGCCGCGCGATGCGGCCGACGTGGTGGCGGGAGGAGAGGGCGGGCAGTTCGGTGGTCACGCGGGGGGGGGGGGCTAGGGGCAGATGTGCAAGGGGGGCAGTCTCAGCAATATCAGCGATATCAGCAGTACCAGGCCGGTCTTCAGCGACCGGCGCGACGATAGAGACGGAAGCGTTCATCGCGGTCCGACGGCCGGCGACCTTCCCACACCATGCGCCAGGACCCGGGGTACTGGCGCAGCATGAGTGAGGCATCCTGATTGCTGATGTCATCCTGCAGCAGCAGGTAATCACAGCTCTGGTCACGTTCGTCGGCGAAGCGCACGTTGCCGAAGTAGGCGAAGGAGGCGCGCTGCGCCGGGCCGACATTGGTCTGCACGCATTGCTTGACCGAGCCCAGCCTGGATTCGATCTGCTCGGCCACGCCCGCATAGCTCTTGCCATAGTTGACCCAGGGCAGCCACAGCGTCATCAGCAGCACCCAGCACAGGATCACCCCTCCCGAAGACAGCACGACGGCACGCCACAGTACCGAGGGGCGGCGCGAGATGCGCCAGTGCACCACCACGATCCAGGCGATGGTGGCGGCGATGGCGATGGCCAGGGAGATCCAGGCGAAGCCGGGTTTGAAGCCAGGTGCCAGCTTGTAGGCATTGCGCGCGATCTGCGCCGGCCAGCCGGTTTCCTTGGCGATCCAGCCGATCCAGATGAAGGCGGCCGAGGTGGTCAGCGTCATCACCGAGAACCAGTCCACCGCATTGATGGCGCCACGCTTCATGGTCGGCAGGCCGAAGGCGGCCAGGATGGCCAGCGCTGGCAGCAGCGGCAGCAACATGCCTTCTTCGTGATGCACGTTCATCAGCACCAGCAGCGTGATCGGAATCAGGAAGGCCAGCGGCAGCGCGATGTGCAGCGAACCCGGCTGGCGGCGCCAGGCATACAGCGCCCAGCCGGCGAAGGGCCAGGCCGGCCAGGCAAACCAGACACCGTACTTGCCCAGGAAGGCGAGGGTGGCCAGGGTGGGGCGATTCAACTGGTAGATGTTCCAGCTCATCCAGAGATCGAACTGGCCGGCAGCGTCGTCGCCGATGAGCCGGCGCAGCGCCAATACCCAGGCAGCGCTCATGAGCAGGGCCAGCGGCAGCGATACCAGTGCTGCCAGGCGCAGTGCGCGGCCATCCTTGCGGACCAGCGCCAGCACCAGCAGCGCGATCAGCACGCCGGCCGGCAGCAGCCAGCCATAGGTCAGCACCAGCATGCCCAGCGCCAGGCCCAGCCAGAAGGCGTGGCGCAGCTTGCCGGCATCGAACACGCGGGCTGCGCCGTACATGGCGTAGGCCACCAGCGCGATCTGCAGGGTCTTGGGGCTGGTTTCGTGGCTATGCAACAGCAGGCCGAGGAAACCCAGATAGATCAGGAAGGCGCCATCGGCCAGCGTGCGGCCGAAGTCCTTGGGTTCGGGCTGGCCACCGAAGGCCAGTTTCAGCGGTTGTGCCTCGGGCCGACGGCCCAGCAGGTAGGTGGTGTACCAGATCGAGAGCGAACCGACCAGGAAGCAGCCGATGGTGGAAATGCGCGCCGCCAGCGGGTCACCGAGCAGCCAGCCGAACAGCTTGATGCAGATCGCCCCGAACCAGTAGGCCAGTGGACTTTCCGCCGGTAGCGGCAGGCCGGCCACATTGGGCGTGAGCCAGTCGGCCAGCACACCGTGCGCCATGGTCCACATGATGCCGAAGCTGGTGGCATCCTCGTTCTTCCAGGGGTCGCGGCCGATCAGGCCGGGCAGGATATACAGGAGGGCGAGCGCAAGCAGTGCCATGCGCGGAAGCGCATGGGTGGCTGCTGCTGGAAGACGGACGGGCTTCATCAAGATGTTGTTGCTCTTGTTCTGTACTGCGATATTGGGGTGGGGCACAGGCCTTGGCTGTGCGCTCGCCGCTGCATGGGGCGGCGGATATTTTTTGCAGGCCCTATTGTGCAGGAAATCACAGTAAATAGTTGTTTCTGACTGCTACATCCTGGTGCATGCGGTGTTGCTCTGTTGCTGTGGTGCTGTGGCGTGGAACCCGCCCACTGCATCGTGCCGGCACCACGGCCATGCAAAACAAAAAAGGCAGCCGGAGCTGCCTTTTCTGAGGGAAGTACTGATTACGCCTTCGAGACAGCAGTCTTCGAACCGACGGAACCGAACTTCTGGCGGAACTTCTCGACGCGGCCAGCGGTGTCGACGATCTTGTGCTTGCCGGTGTAGAACGGGTGCGATTCAGCCGAAACTTCGATCTTCACCAGGGGATATTGCTTGCCTTCGAACTCAGCGGTTTCGCGGGTGCCGATGGTGGAGCGGGTGATGAACTTGAAGTCGTTCGACACGTCGTGGAACAGGACTTCGCGGTAATCCGGGTGGATGCCTTCTTTCATGATTGCCTCAAGAGTAGTTTGGTAGCCAATCGCCACTTCGTCGGTCGCCCTGCTTCTTGACCCGATTGATGATCACTTGCCGGTTTGGAAAAGTCCGAAATTATACAATCAAATCAGGAGCTTGGGTCAAGGTGCGCAGTGCCCTGGCCGGTCCGGACGTGGTTTTTCGGGTTCATGGACGCGGATCGTATTGCGATTGCATTGCTCCTGATGCAATGAAAAACGGCATGTCTGCAAGCAGGCATGCCGTTTCGCCGGTGGATGACCGGATGATGCAGTGATGCGTTTAGTTGCCGCGACGCATCATGTCGAAGAACTCGGCGTTGTTCTTGGTGGACTTCATCTTGTCGAGGATGAATTCCATCGCCTCGATCTCGTCCATGTCGTACATCAGCTTGCGCAGCACCCAGATCTTCTGCAGCTGGTCGGGCTTGATCAGCAGCTCTTCACGGCGGGTGCCGGACTTGGAGAGGTTGATGGCGGGGTAGACGCGCTTCTCGGCCAGGCGACGCTCCAGGTGGACTTCCATGTTGCCGGTACCCTTGAATTCTTCAAAGATCACGTCATCCATGCGCGAGCCGGTTTCGATCAGGGCGGTGGCGATGATGGTCAGCGAGCCGCCTTCTTCCACATTGCGCGCCGCGCCGAAGAAACGCTTCGGGCGCTGCAGGGCGTTGGCGTCCACACCGCCTGTGAGCACCTTGCCGGAGGCCGGGATGACTGTGTTGTAGGCGCGTGCCAGGCGGGTGATCGAGTCCAGCAGGATGACCACGTCCTTCTTCATTTCGACCAGGCGCTTGGCCTTTTCCAGCACCATTTCGGCGACCTGCACGTGACGCGTGGCCGGTTCGTCGAAGGTGGAGGCGACCACTTCGCCGCGCACCGAGCGCTGCATTTCGGTCACTTCTTCCGGGCGTTCGTCGATCAGCAGCACGATCATCACGGTGTCCGGATGATTGGTGGTGATGGCGTGGGCGATGTGTTGCAGCATCACCGACTTGCCCGATTTGGGCGAGGCCACCAGCAGGCCGCGCTGGCCGCGACCGACCGGGGCGATCAGGTCGATGATGCGGCCGGTGATGTTTTCCTCGCCGCGCATCTCGCGCTCAAGCTGCAGCAGCTTGTTGGGGTGCAGCGGGGTGAGGTTTTCGAACAGGATGCGGTGCTTGGAGGCTTCCGGCGGTTCGCCGTTGACCTTGTCGACCTTGACCAGGGCGAAATAGCGCTCGCCGTCCTTGGGCGTGCGCACTTCACCTTCGATGGAGTCGCCGGTGTGCAGGTTGAAACGGCGGATCTGCGAAGGCGAGATATAGATGTCGTCGGTGGACGCCATGTAGCTGGCGTCGGGCGAGCGCAGGAAGCCGAAGCCGTCAGGCAGCACTTCCAGGGCGCCATCGCCAAAAATCTGTTCTCCTGATTTTGCGCGCTTCTTCAGGATGGCAAACATCAACTCCTGTTTGCGCAGGCGCGCAGCGTTCTCGATGTCCAGGCTGATTGCCATTTCCAGCAAGGCAGAGACGTGCATCGCTTTTAGTTCTGATAAGTGCATATGAGTGTCCCGGGACGGGATAAGTAAAGGTGGGGGAGGGAATTGCGTGGTGTGAGTCTGGGGTCAAGCCCGGCCTGTTGTGCCGGACAGACGGCAGCGCGAGCGCGCCGCCGTCGGATATTACATCAGATGTTGCTGTCGATGAACGAAACCAGCTGGCCCTTGGCCAGTGCGCCGACCTTCTGGGCTGCGGCTGCACCGTTCTTGAACAGGATCAGGGTCGGGATGCCGCGGATGCCGAACTTGGCCGGAATGGCCTGGTTGGAATCCACATCCAGCTTGGCGATCTGCAGCTTGCCGTCGTATTCCTTGGCGACTTCTTCCAGGATCGGGGCGATGGCCTTGCAGGGACCGCACCATTCGGCCCAGAAATCAACCAGCACGGGCTTGTCGGACTTCAGCACGTCAGCTTCGAAGGAGGCGTCGGTAATATGTTTGATATGTTCGCTCATGGCATTTCCTCGGTATGAGGGAGGTCTAGTAAGTAGTCAATTAGCGCCGGTGGACACATACCATCATGCCTGGCGTGAGCCATCAACGCTTCCGGAGTTGCTTGATCTACGTGGAGTCGTTGCGCGCCGATTCAAGTTGTATTTGAAGCGCGGCAGGGGTAAGCGGCGGGGTACAGGAACAATCATAACCCATTTTGAGGGAATGTGTAGACGCAGCGGCCCTGGCTTGTTGTGTCTCGTCCTCACGCCGGCTGCAGGCTGGCCGACGAGTGCCGACGCGGCTTTGCAGGCGATCTGCCGGCAAAAAATGCGCAAGCGCCAGGACCTGCTGGCATACAATGCGCAGCAGTCCGGGGCGCACTGCGATTGAAAATATCTCTTGCTTCGAGAGAAAAATACAATCGCCGCCAGCCCTGGAAGGCGCCTCGTGCTCGCCTGATGTGGCCTGAGCTGGCGCCCTGGTTTCCTCAATCGCCCTGATTCAATCCCGAGAACGCATGCTGTCAGCCACCGTCCCGATCGCTCCCACTCCCGACTTCTGGCAACAGGCCGTGCGTCTGTTGCTGCGCGAAGGCCAGCCACTGGGCCAGGCCCTGCACAGCGAGACGCAGGCCGCCGCAGCGCTGGATTTCTCGGGTGTGCAGCTGATGGTGCCGGCCTTCTCCCACGCGCAGAACTTCAAGGCGGCGCTGGCGCGCGAACTGCGCCGGCCCTTCATCGCACCGCGCATCAATACCCTCTCGGGTTTGCTGGCCATGCAGGTCCCGGGCGAGAGCGCGCCGCCGTCCGAGAGCGAACGCCTGATGCAGCTCTACGCCCAGTTGCGCGAGCACGGCTGGTTGAAGAAGATGTTTTCCGCGCGTCGCAATGCCGATCTCCTGCCCTTGGCACACACCCTGCTGGCGTTGTCGGACGAGCTGACGCTGGCGCTCTTGCCCGAGATCCGTGCCAGCGCCGAGGGTGAGCAGGCCGCTGTCGGCCGCTGGGCGCAGGCCCTGGCCCAGCTGCTGGAACCGCTGGCGCCGTCGGCGCATGGCATGTTGTCCGACGAGGCCGCGCTGGTGTGGCAGGTCTGGAAGACCCAACTGGATGCCAACGACCGCATCGTGCAGCGCTTTGACGCCATGCTGGCCTTGGCCGAACGCGCCAGCCTGCCGCTGGTGTGGGTCAGCCCCACTGCCCCGGAACCGCTGGACGCGGCCTTCCTGGCCACCTATGCCAGGCATCAGCCGGTACGCATCGTCACCCTCGACTGGAGCCGCCAGGCCATCGCGCCATTGCATCCGGTCTATCTGGCGGCATGGGAAGAACTGGTGGCCGGGGATGAAGGCGTACCGCCGGCCTTCCTCGAACCGGCCTCCCTGCCGGACCCGGCCCCGGCCAAGGCTGCCGCGCTGCCGCTGCCGCTCCCGCTGCTCTGTCCGGCGCCGGACCTGGAGAGTGCTGCCGTGCAGAGCGCACAGATCGTGCTGCGCTGGCTGGAGCAGGGCAAGGGCGAGATCGCCATCGTCGCCCAGGATCGGGTCACCGCACGCCGTCTGCGCGCCCTGCTGGAACGCGCCGAAGTGGCCGTGGCCGACGAGACCGGCTGGAAGCTGTCCACCACCCGCGCCGCTGCCGCGCTGGCGGCCTGGAACGACCTGGTGTCGGCCCGTGGCGAGACCAATGCCCTGCTGGACCTGCTGAAGTCGCCCTTCGTCTTTCCCGATGACCCGGACCGCGCCGATCGCGTCATGCGCATCGAAGCCCGCCTGCGTCGCGCCAATATCGCCGGTGACTGGCAAGCCCTGCAATCGGCCTTCGCGCAGGCGGAGGATGGTGCCGACCTCGCCTGCATCACCTTGCTGGCCCGCCAGGCCGCCCGTTTCGGCGGTCGCAAGACCCTGGCGCAATGGTGTGACACCCAGCGCGCCCTGTGTCAGGCCCTGGGCATGGAGAACGCATTGCGCGACGATGGCGCGGGCGAACAATGCCTCCTGATGCTGGACGACATCGCCGCCGGACAAGGCGGCCTGGAAGACAGTTTCTCCTTTGCCGAATGGCGTGCACTGCTGAACCTGCGCCTCGATGCCACTTCCTACATGCCGCCCATCAAGGACCGGCGGGTGGTGATGCTGCCGCTCAATGGCGCCCGCCTGCGTCGCTTCGATGCGGTACTCGTGATCGGTGCCGATGCCGCGCACCTGCCATCGCCACCGCAGGAAACGCTGTTCTTTTCCAATGCCGTACGGCGCGAACTGAACCTGGTCACGCGCGCCGAACGCCAGCGCCAGCAACTGCGCGACCTGACCGAACTGCTGTGCGTGAATCCCGAGGTGGTGCTGTGCTGGCAGACCCATCAGGACGGAGAACCCAACCCGGTCAGCCCCTGGATACAGCGCCTGGAACTGAAGCTGGCGCAGCAAGGCATGGCGCCGTTGCGCAATGTGCATTGGCAGGCGCCGCTGCGCAAGCTGCAGGCGCAGCGTTCATCCATGCCGGCACCGAGCGCGCCGGAGCTGTTGCCGTCCAGCCTGTCGGCCAGCGGCTTCGGCAGTTTCCTGGCCTGCCCCTACCAGTTCTTCGCGGCGCGCATGTTGCGCGTGGCAGTGATGGACGAGCTCTCCGACCTGCCCGAAAAACGCGACTACGGCAGCTGGCTGCATGAAATCCTGCATCGCTACCACGCCCACCTGCGTGAGCAGGCCACGCCGCTGGCGGCACGTCCCGCTCTGCTGGCCGGCATCTCGGAAGAGGTGTTCCAGCGCGAGATGCAGCGTCATCCTGCGGCGCTGGCCTTCCACGCCCGCTGGCAGAAGGTGATGCCGGCCTACCTGCTCTGGGCCAATGAACGCGAGGCCGATGGCTGGCAGTTCGTCTTCGGTGAGCAGTCGCAGTCGCAAGCGCTGTCCTGGCAGGATGGCGGCATCGAACTGTATGGTCGCCTGGATCGGGTGGATGAGAATGCGCAGGGCGAGCGCGCTCTGCTGGACTACAAGACCCGCAGCGTCGCCAGCCTCAGGCAGAAGGTCAAGGAAGAGGATGATCATCAACTGGCCTTCTATGGCCTGCTGGCCGGCGGCGCAATAGAACACGCCCATTACGTGGCCCTTGAACTGGGCAGCGACAAGAAGACCGGCGACGCCGCTGCCCCCGATTTCCTCCGCAAGCAAGACATGCTCAAGCAACAGATCACCACCACCCTGCATCAGGTGGCGCAGGGCGCGCCGCTACCGGCCAATGGCATCGAATCGGTATGCCAGTACTGCGATATGCGCGGCCTCTGCCGCAAGGGAGCCTGGCTGTGAGCACCGGCGAGATGAAGAAACCCGCTCCGGCGGCCTATGAGATCGACGGCAGGGCCGTCGAGGCCGCCCAGTTCACCCGCGCCGCCTGCGATCCGCGCCACTCGGTGGTGGTGGAAGCCTGCGCCGGCAGCGGCAAGACCTGGCTGCTGGTGGCACGCATGCTGCGCCTGTTGCTCTCGGGCGCCCAGGCGCCTGAACTGCTGGCCATCACCTTCACCCGCAAGGCCGCGCAGGAAATGCGCGAACGCCTGATGGAGCTCTTGCATGAACTGGCGCTGGCCGATGAGGCCGGGGCCGCCGCACTGCTGCGCGAGCGCGGCGTGGTCGAGGCCGATCTGTCGCGGTTGCTGCCGGTGGCGCGCGGCCTGTATGAGCGCATCCTGTCTTCCGAACAGAGCCTGTCCATCGACACCTTCCATAGCTGGTTTGCACGCCTGCTGCAGATCGCGCCGCTGGCCTCGGGCGTGCCGCATGGCTATACCCTGACCGAGAAGAATGGCGAGCTGCTGGACGAGGCCTATCGCCGCTTCATGCAGAAGCTGCGCAATCCCGAGGGCGAGCGCATCAAGGCTGCCTTGCTGGAACTGTATGAACTGGCTGGCGACTTCAATGCCCGCCAGTTGCTGGACGCCTTCATCGACAAGCGTGCCGAATGGTGGGCCGCGACCCAGCACGATGGCGACGACAGTGAAGAGATTGATACGCCGACCCCGCTGCTGTGGCTGCAAGCCCTGTGCGGCGAGGATGCGCTGCGCGACGCGCGACTGTCGTTGTGGGATGACGCTGCCCTGGTGGACCGCGCCAGTCGTATCGCCATCCTGCTGGGGCAGGGCGGTGCCGCCAACAAGACCCGGGCCGTGGCCATCGAATCTGCGCTGACCGCCGGGCCGGCGCTGGCGCACTTCGACGCGCTGTACAGCCAGTTCTTCGACGACAAGGACAAGCCGCGCAAGAACGGCAAGGTGAAATCCCTGCTGGCGGCAGTGGTGCAGCATTTCCAGGTGAGCGAAGATGCCGCGCTGGAGGCCTTCGACAGCGAATTCAATGCCGTCGGCACCGAGTTGCGCAAGTTGCAGGGCCGCAGCAAGGAAAAGCAGGTGCTGCAGCTCAACCGCGCCCTCTTCATCGCTGGCCGCGCCTATCTCGACAGCTATCAGGAAGTGAAATCGGAACAGCGCGTGCTGGACTTCGCCGACCTCGAATGGCAGGCCTATCGCCTGCTCAACGACGAGGCCAGCGCCGCCTACCTGCAGACCCGGCTGGATGCCCGCTACAAGCACATCCTGCTGGACGAATTCCAGGACACCAACCCGCTGCAATGGAGCATCGTGCGTTCCTGGCTGCGTGCCTATGGTGGCGATGCGGCGCAACCGAGCGTGTTCGTGGTGGGGGACCCCAAGCAATCGATCTATCGCTTCCGGCGCGCCGAGCCCCGGGTGTTCGTGGCGGCGCGTGACCTGTTGCGCGCGCAGGGCGCGGCCGTGCTGCGCGCCAACCAGACGCGGCGCAATGCCAGTGCTGTGGTCGAGGTGCTCAATCGCTCATTCGTGCGCGGCGGCAATCCGCTGTTCGCCCAGCAGACCACGCTGGGCCTGGAGGGAGGCGAGGTGTGGCGGCTGCCGCTGGTGCGGCAGGAGGAAGGTGCAGAAAACGTCAACGACGAGGACGCCGACGCCAGTGACCCGGCGCCCGTGATCGCCTGGCGCAATCCACTGACCACGGCACGCGGCGAGGAAGACGATGCCCGTCGCCTGCTGGAGGGGCAGGCGCTGGCGCAGGCGCTGCTCAAGGCCAGCCGCGAAGTGCCGGTGGTGGAGGGCAAGTCGACCCGGCCCATGCGCTGGAGCGACATCATGCTGCTGGTGCGCAAGCGCAGCCACCTGGCGGCCTATGAAAGTGCCTTGCGCGCGGCCGGCATCCCCTTCATCTCGGACAAGCGCGGTGGTCTGCTGGAGTCGCTGGAGATCGCCGACCTGATCGCGCTGCTGACCTTCCTCATCACCCCCAACGACACGCGGGCGCTGGCGCACGTCCTCAAGAGTCCCATCATCGGCGCGGCCGACGACGATCTGGTACAGATCGCCCGCCGTGCCGCACAGGCCGATGGCGGCCACTGGTGGCAGCACATGCTGGCCATGCAGCAGGAAGGTGTGGCCTCGGCCGCGCTGGTGCGCGCGACGGGTATGCTGCAACGCTGGCTGCAGGCGGCGCCGCACCTGCCGGTGCATGATCTGCTGGACATGATCCTGCACCAGGGCGACCTGGTTGCGCGCTATGCCCAGTACGCCTCGCCGCTGACGCGCAGCCAGACCCTGGGCAATATCGCCGCCTTCGTCGAGCTGTCGTTGAACATGGATGCCGGACGTTATCCCAGCCTGCCCAAGTTCATCGACGCGCTGCGCGTGTTGCAGCGCAGTGCCGGTGGCGATGCGCCCGACGAGGCCAGCGTGGATGCCAGCGCCGATGCCGTGCGCATCCTCACCGTACACAGCGCCAAGGGGCTGGAGGCGCCCGTGGTGGCGATCCTGGATGCCAATCACAGCGAATCGGTGGAAGACAACCTGGGCATCATCTGCGAATGGCCGCAGGATCAGGATGCGCCGACGCATTTCTCCGCCTTCGGCCGTCGTAGCGAACGAGGTGCGGCGCGTCAGCGCCTGTTCGACGAAGAGGATGCCCTGCGTCAGCAGGAAGACTGGAACCTGCTCTACGTCGCCGTCACCCGCGCCAAGCAATTGCTGCTGGTGTCGGGCGTGGCCGGCACCCGTGGCGCCGGGGAGGGCGGTGTGGTGGCAGGTAGCTGGTACGAGCGCCTCTTCGCCAGCGATGCCCCGGTACGCGAGATCAGCGAGGAGGCGGTGCAGGGCGCGCAGGCGGCAGCGCTGGAAGAGCGCTTCGAGCTGTCGCTGTTCGAGCCGCGGCCGGTCCCGTTGTCGCTGTTCGGTGCGGGCACTGGCTCTGGCACTGGCGAGGCTGAAACGCCGACCGTCGTGGCCGAAGACGGCACCCTGGTCGCCAGCGAAGCCATCGACGAAGGCGTGGCCCTGCACGCGTTGCTGGAACGCCTGACCCATGCCCAGGCCTGGCCGCTGGCACTGCCCGCGCCCCCGGTGCTGGTGCGCTGGCTGGGTGTGTCGGCAGAGATGGCGCAGGTGGTGCATGCGCAGGCGCGCCAGATGCTGGCGCAGCCGCAACTGGAACGCTTCTTCAATCCGGCCCTGCACCGCTGGGCGCGCAACGAGATGGAGATCGTTTCCACCAGCGGCGTGATGCGCCTGGACCGGGTCGTGATGTTCGAGGATGAAGTCTGGGTGCTCGACTACAAGCGGCGCCTGCTCGATAGCGAACGCGCCGATTACGCCGCACAGCTGGCGCGCTATCGCAGCGCGCTCGTGTCGGTCTTTTCTGACATGCGAATCAGGTCTGCGCTGATTACCGCTGATGGCACGCTGGTGGAACATTGAGGCTCCCCCAACTACCGTCATCCACTCCATGCGCTTCGGATAAGTTCCAGAAATTCAATAAACATCAAATCAGGAAGTTTAAATTTTCCGTTGTAAGATAAAAAAGATCATCGCAGAGGGCAAGAGTGATATCTTCGGTGCTCCGTGATTGTTGGCAACGTGGTTTTGTTAGTAAATCCGCGTTGATCAATCCGGGGCCGATCGCATCGGGTAGTCATGCATCGCCAGGCCGATCCGGCTATCCACGCTCGCACGCTTGCACGCTCATGCGATCTACGCATGGTCCCCGTCCGGTCCCCGCACCGGGCGCGGTTCCAACAACCTAATCGTTCTACAGGAGGAGATATGGAGTGGGCTCTTCCGTCTTTCACCCTCGCACAGACGCTGCAATGGAATGCCTTGCTGGTATTCGGCGGTCTGCTGCTGTTCGGGCTGATCGCGGGCTACGTAGTTTCCAAGTCCCCATGGGTGCCACGCATCACGGGTTATCTGCTGGTCGGTTTCCTGCTCGGTGCGGGCGGCTTCAACCTGCTTTCGGGCGAAGTGCTCAAGGTCACCAACATCTTTGCCGACATCGCCGTGGCACTGGTGGTGTATCAGCTGGGTCGCTATGTCGATATCGGCTGGCTGCGTCGCGAGAAGTGGTTGATGATCACCGTGGCCGTGTCGGCGGTGCTGTGCTTCGGCTTCGTCAGCATTGCGCTGACCTGGTTCGGTACCGATTCGGTGATGGCGCTGCTGGGTGGCGTGATGGCCATCGCTACGGCTCCGGCCGTGGTGCTGGTGGTATTGCGCGACCTCAAGGCCGAAGGCCAGGTCACACGGCGGCTCGCCGCCATGACGGCCTTGAACAACTTCGTCGCCGTACTGGCCGCCTATGCGCTCTTGCCGGTGATCGCGCACGAGGCCGGCACGCCCGTGGCTACGCTGATCCAGCACACCTTGTATTCGCTGGTGGGCTCGGCGGTCCTGGCCTACCTGACCTATTGGCTGATGATGCCGCTGGCACGCCTGCTGGGTCGCGAGAACAGCTCGCAGTTCGTGCTGGTGATCTCGGTGATCGCGCTGGCCATCGGTGTGGCGCATGCGCTGCACCTGCCGGTGATGCTGACCATGCTGATCTTCGCCATCCTCTCCAAGAACCTGGATCGCCAGTTCGATCTGATGGAGCTGGAATTCGGTGTCGCCAATGAGCTGTTCGTGGTGATGCTGTTCGTCACCGTGGGTGCCTCGATGAAGCTGTCGGACCTGGGCCTGCTGGGCTTCTCGGTGCTGATCCTGATCGCTGCCCGCTTCCTGGCGATGGGGCTGGGCATCTTCCTGTTCGCGCGCTTTGCACGCATGAACTGGCGCCAGGCCGGCCTGCTCACGCTGGGTACCCTGCCCATGACCGAGGTCGGCGTGGGCCTGATGCAGACGGTGTCTTCGCTGTACCCGCACACCACGGCCAATGTGCTGCCGCTGCTGGCGGGCAGCATGGTGGTCCTGGAATTCCTGGGACCGGTGGCGACACAGTTTGCCCTGATCAAATCTGGAGAGAGTGGACGCGAATGAATACCGAGACACTGATCCGCAATGAACAAGACGCCGCTGCGAGCCAGGCCCATGTGGCCGGTCCGCAGGGCAGCGCCGGCATCCTGCCGTTCGGTTCCTCCACGCCCTTTACCATGGGCATCGAGCTGGAACTGCAACTGGTCAACCGCCGCAACTACAACCTGGCCAGCGATGCGGTCGATCTGCTGAACTGGATCGAGCCGCGCGACCTGCAAAAGCAGATCAAGCTGGAAATGACGCAGGGCATGATCGAGCTCAATTCGGGCATCCATACCCGCGTCGATGAACTGATCGAAGAGCTCAAGGGCTTGCGCGCCGCCTTGAACAAGGGCGCGCAATACCTCAACATCGACGTCTCCGGCGGTGGTGCGCATCCCTTCCAGCACTGGAATGAACAGCGCATCACGCCCAGCGAGCGTTTCCATTACCTGCACGAGAAATACGGCTACCTGGCCAAGACCTTCACGGTGTTCGGCCAGCACATCCACATCGGGGTGGAGAATGGCGACGATGCGCTGTACCTCACGCACGGCTTCTCGCGTTACGTGCCGCATTTCATCGCACTCTCGGCGGCGTCGCCGTTCTACCAGGGTGCCGATACCAAGTTCGATTCCTCACGCAGCAATGTGGTACGCGCCTTCCCGTTGTCGGGCACGGCCCCGGTCCACACCCGCTGGGCCGAGTTCGAGACCTACTACGATGAGTTGCACCAGATGGGCATCATCGCCAGCATGAAGGATTTCTACTGGGACATCCGTCCCAAGCCGGAATACGGCACCGTGGAAATCCGCGTCTGCGATACGCCCCTGACCATCGAGCATGCGGCACACCTGGGCGCCTATGCCCAGCTGCTGGCACGCTGGATCCTGACCGAACGGCCGTTCGTGGTGGGTGACGATTTTTATCTGCTGTACCAGTTCAACCGTTTCGAGGCCAGCCGCTTTGGCCTGAACGGTCAGCTGGCATTGCATGGCGCCACGCCTTCGCAGTCGCGCAAGCTGCCCATCTTCGAACATCTGCTGCAGCAGCTGCAGTTGCTGGAACCCTACGTGGCCAACGAGGCCGAGCACCAGACCATCGTGCGCCTGCGTCGCATTGCGCATGACCGGCTCTCGGACGCCAACTGGCTGCGCCAGATGTTCGCCCAGCGCGGATCGCTCAATGACATGATGCGGCTGTCCTCGGAGTTGTGGATGGGCGTGGAGCCGCCGCCGTATTTCCAGTAACCGATATGACGATATCCCTGATTTCCACCGCGAGCCGGTGAGCTGACGTTGAGGTGTCCGCCCGCCCGGGTGATTGCAGAGCACACGGGACGGCGGCGAGAAGGCCGGGGGCCGGTGTCGCAAGATGCCGGCCCCTTGTCTTTGTGATCGTTGTTTCCTGGCTCTTGTGCGCAAGGGCCGGGATCGCCGACAATCACGGCTTTTGAAGCGACCTCGGGCTGCACCGAGATGCGTGCCGGAGCCAGCATGAGCCACCATTCCCCCAAGCATTTTGATGTCGCCGTCATCGGCGCCGGCGCGGCCGGCATGATGTGCGCCGCCGTGGCCGGCCAGCGTGGCCGGCGCGTGGTCCTGATCGACCATGCCGGCAAGCTGGCCGAGAAGATCCGCATCTCCGGGGGCGGCCGCTGCAATTTCACCAATGTGGGCGCAGGACCGCAGCATTATCTTTCGCAGAATCCGCATTTCTGCCGCAGCGCCCTGTCGCGCTATACCCCGCAGGACTTCATCGGACTGGTCAAGCGCCACCGCATCGGTTTTCACGAAAAGCACAAGGGTCAGCTGTTCTGCGACGATTCAGCCGAGGACATCATCGCCATGCTCAAGGCCGAATGCGAGACCGGCAACGTCAGCTGGCGCATGCCCTGCACGGTGCATGAGGTCGGCAAGAGCGGCGAACTGTTCCGCATCGCCACCAGTGCCGGCGAAATCCAGGCGGCGAGCCTGGTGATCGCCACCGGCGGACTGTCCATTCCCAAGATCGGCGCCACCGATTTTGCCTACCGCATCGCCCGCCAGTTCGATCTCAAGCTGATCGAGCCGCGCCCGGGGCTGGTGCCTCTGACCTTCGATGGCAAGGGCTGGCAATCGCTGGTGGAGCTGGCCGGCATCGCCCTGGAGGTGGAAGTGGAAACCGGAGTGAAGAAGGAGCGGGGTTATTTCCTGGAAGACCTGCTGTTCACCCACCGTGGCCTGTCCGGTCCGGCCATCCTGCAGATTTCCAGCTTCTGGAAGCCGGGCGCGCCGCTGACCCTGAACCTGCTGCCGCAACTGGATGTGGCCGAGACCCTGATCGAGGGCAAGGGGACGCTCAAGAAGAACCTGGGCAACCTGCTCGCGCAATGGCTGCCCAACCGCCTGGCCGAGGGCTGGCTCCAGATCCATGGCTTCGATGCCGGCGCGCGCATTGCCGACATGCCGGACAAGGCACTCAAGAAGCTGGGCGACTCCCTGAACCGCTGGGTGATCGTCCCCAGCGGCTCGGAAGGCTATCGCAAGGCCGAGGTCACCCTGGGCGGCGTCGATACCCGCGAGCTGTCACAACAGACCATGATGGCCAACAAGGTGCCGGGCCTGCATTTCATCGGCGAGGCCACCGACGTCACCGGCTGGCTGGGTGGCTACAACTTCCAGTGGGCCTGGGCCTCGGGTGTGGCGGCCGGTTCGGCGGTGTGAGGCGAAGTTGGTGGTGAGGTTGCTGACGTTGTAGATAGCAAGGGCGGAATTTTTCGTCCGCTTCCCTTGACTTCAGGTGAAGCATCATCTTGACTGTGATAAGTGACTGATTCTTATCCGTTTTTTACTGACGGGGTGGAAAAAATGCCACGTTTGGCCTTCCAATCGGGTGTCAGTACTGCTACAATCGCTTTCTTTGCTATCCAACCTAACCTTTTTGGTTTGAATTTACATGACCACTATTCGCGTTAAAGAGAACGAGCCGTTCGAAGTTGCAATGCGTCGCTTCAAGCGCACCATCGAGAAGACCGGTCTGCTGACCGAACTGCGCGCACGCGAGTTCTACGAAAAGCCGACCGCTGAGCGCAAGCGCAAGCTGGCTGCTGCCGTGAAGCGTCATTACAAGCGCATCCGCAGCCAACAGCTGCCGAAGAAGCTGTACTAAGAATTTTCTGCCGCGCCCAGGTGCGGCCGATGTGTAAACCCGCTCCGGTGTTGGTCCGCAGCGGGTTTTCGCTTTTTTCCTCATTTGTTTGCTGGTTCGTCGCCTTGAGCCTGCCTGTCCTGGATTTTCTTCTCTGAAACCCCAGATATGAAGCAAAGGCAGCGATTCGGGCTGGCGATAAGCCCATCCATGTTCTACGATCCTATGACAGGTGGCCGTCTTGCCGCCTGGAACACTGGATGCGGGATGGCGCCAGATTGCAGAATACTCATCCACCTCATCTTCGGAGTACCCCATGGGTTTGAAAGAGCAGATCACGGAAGACATGAAGGCGGCCATGCGCGCCAAGGAAATGGGCAAGCTGGGCACCATCCGCCTCTTGACCGCCGCGATGAAGCAGAAGGAAGTCGATGAACGCGTCGAACTGACCGACGCCCACGTGCTGGCCATCATCGACAAGATGGTCAAGCAGCGCAAGGATTCCATCTCCCAGTTCGAAGCCGGTGGTCGCCAGGATCTGGCCGACATCGAAAAGGCCGAGCTGGCGGTGCTGGCGGCCTACATGCCGGCCAGCCTGTCGGATGACGAGATCAAGGCCGAGGTGCAGGCTGCCGTGGCCGCCACGGGTGCCGCCGGTCCGCAGGACATGGGCAAGGTCATGGGCGTGTTGAAGCCCAAGCTGGCCGGTCGTGCCGACATGACGGCCGTGTCCGCGCTGGTCAAGGCCGCGCTGGCGTCCTGATCGGTCTGCCGCTCTTCCTGCCACTGGCTCCGTCCATTCGTCCGCAACCCAGGTGATTCCACAGTCGTTCATTCAGGACCTGCTCAACCGCGTCGACATCGTCGACGTGGTGGGACGTTACGTGCAGCTGAAGAAGGGCGGCGCCAACTTCATGGGCCTGTGCCCCTTCCACAACGAGAAATCCCCCAGCTTCACCGTCAGCCCGACCAAGCAGTTCTATCACTGCTTCGGCTGTGGCGCGCACGGTACCGCGATCAGTTTCCTGATCGAGTATTCCGGCATGGGCTTCGTGGAAGCGGTCAAGGACCTGGCCCAGAACGTGGGCATGGTGGTGCCCGAGCGCGAAGACAGCATCCCCCTGGCCCAGCGCCAGGAAAAGCAGGCCAAGAGCATGGCCTTGTCGGATGTGATGACGCGCGCCAATGACTTTTACCGGCACCAGTTGCGCGGCGCCCAGATCGCCATCGACTATCTCAAGGGGCGAGGCCTGACCGGCGAGATTGCCGCCCGCTTCGGCCTGGGCTATTCGCCCGACGAGTGGGACAGCCTGCGTCAGGTCTTCCCCGATTACGAGAACGAGGCCCTGGTCGAATCGGGCCTGGTGATCGACAAGAGCGAAGAGGGCGGCGCCCACCGCAAGCGTTACGACCGCTTCCGCGGCCGCGTCATGTTCCCCATCCGCAATACCAAGGGCCAGGTGATCGGCTTTGGCGGTCGCGTGATGGATGGGGGCGAACCCAAGTACCTGAACTCGCCCGAAACCCCGCTGTTCCAGAAGGGCAGCGAGTTGTACGGTCTGTTCGAGGCGCGCCAGGCGATTCGCGAGGCCGGCTATGCGCTGGTGACCGAAGGTTATATGGATGTGGTGGCGCTGGCCCAACTGGGCTTCCCGCAAGCGGTGGCCACGCTGGGAACGGCCTGCACCCCGATCCACGTGCAAAAGCTGTTGCGCCAGACCGACCAGGTGATCTTCAGCTTCGACGGCGACAACGCCGGCCGCCGTGCCGCGCGCCGCGCGCTGGAAGCCTGCCTGCCGTATGCCTCGGACAACAAGACCATCAAGTTCCTGTTCCTGCCCAAGGAGCACGACCCCGATAGTTACGTGCGCGAGATGGGTGCCCCGGCCTTCGAGGAACAGATTCGCGAAGCGCTGCCGTTGTCGCAGTTCCTGCTGCGGGAAATCATCGGCGAGAACGACCTGCGCTCCCCGGAAGGCCGCGCCCATGCACAGTTTGCGGCCAAGCCCATGCTGCAGGCCCTGCCGGCATCGGCCTTGCGCCTGCAGATCGTGCGCAGCATCGCCCAGGCCACGCAGTCAACCGCGGCCGAGCTTGAGGCATTGTTTGAACTGGAAAAACCGGTCGCCCGCGTACGCGCCGCACCGCCGCGCAGCAAGCGTACCGCGCCGGTCGGCCTGGCGCGCCAGATCATGCGCCTGCTGGTGGCGCATCCGCAGTTGTCGGCCGACCTGGATGCCGGCGCGCTGGAGGCCATTGCCCGCATCGCTCCGGACCAGGCCGAGATGCTCGGACAACTGGTCGGCGCCGCCCAGAGCATGGGCGAGCAGGCCAATTTCGCGGCCCTGGTCGAGCATCTGCGCGAGGGCGGCCCCGAGTTCGATTCGATGATCGCGGAAATCGCGGCCGAATCGGAATCCGAATTCGATGTGGTGCGGGCCGAAATGGCCGGCGCCATCCGCCAGGCCAGGATCCGCGCCCTCGACGAGGAGATGCAGATGCTGGTGACCTCGAACCTGCGCACCGAGGAAGAGCGCAACCGCTATCGCGAGCTGATGCAACGCAAGGAATGGCTCAAGCGCCAGACCGGCGGTGCCGCTGCGGCGGGATGAGGATGGGCAGCCGTCGCCAGGGGCTGATGAGTAGCTGCTGGGGAGTGGGGCGACGCGTTTGAAACAGGAGGATGGACATCGGTGACCCAGGTCATCGATGGCAGGATCGCAGGAGCTGGCAGGGCAGGTTTCCGGAAAACACGGTAAAGCCATGCAAATTGCCGTGATTTGCCCGCCGGATCGCCGGCGAATGGCCGAATATCGCGGCTTGATCCGGGAGAAAAGAGCCCCATCTGTGCTATACTATAGGGCTTTAGTTCCGCCGGATGGCTCTTGCATCCCCACCCTGCGGCACCATGTCTTCACCCCGGCGCATCGGGATGAAGGCCGGCAGACAGCGGTATCGCCTGCCGGATCGGGAATGGCACGACTGCCTGCCTTCCGGATCGATGGCCCGCCGGTAAAAAGGAACGTTGCGCGTGCAGCCGGAGTCTACCGGGAAATCGGTACCGGAGTTGCATCATTAGCATGACTTGATTGGCGCAATGAGTGAATTCTCAATTGGCAGTTGATTCTATGGCAAATGCAATGAAGAAACCCGCGAAAACTCCAGCAGCGTCGACAAAGAGCAGCAAGCCGGCAACGGCGGTAAAATCCACCGCCGCTGCCAAGCCCACCAAGGCGGTGGCCGCCAAATCGCCAGTCAAGGGGACTGCGACGGCAGCCAGCACCGTAAAACCCACGGCAAAGACTGCAGCAGCAGCGACGCCGAAAAAGACGACAGTCAAGACAACTGCCGCCAAGCCGGCCCGCGCCGCAGCGCCCAAGGGTACTGCAACGCCAGCCAACAAGTTACCTCAAGCCGCCGAACAAGCGGTTTCTGTGAAAGCGACGAAGACTTCCGTGACCACCAAGAAACCCGAAACCAAGACCGCCAAGACCACCAAAGCCGCACAGGTCGAAGGCAAAGACGTCAGCGCGACTGCCGCGTCGAGCGTAAGTCAAACCACTGATGCTGCCGCCCTGGCAGCCATCGACACGTCCGGCTATGTGCTGCCGAGCGTCAAGGTGCCGGGCCGTCGTGGCCGCAAGCCCAAGGAATTCCAGCCCGAGAGCGACGAAGTCGCCGCGCTCAACACCATCGAGCGTACTGAACTGAAGGCCGCCGACAAGGCCAAGGCCAAGGACCGCAAGGCCAAGGAAAAGGCCCTGTTGAAGGACGCCTTCTCTTCCGACACCGAAGCCAGCGAAGAAGAGCTGGAGCGCCGTCGCCAGAAGTTGAAGACCCTGATCAAGCTCGGCAAGGAGCGTGGTTTCCTGACCTTCTCGGAAATCAACGACCACCTGCCTGAGAACATCGTCGATCCGGAAGCCATCGAAGGCATCATCGGTACCTTCAGCGACATGGGCATCTCGGTGTACGAGCACGCCCCTGACGCCGAAACCCTGCTGCTGTCGGACAACGTGGCCAACGTCGCCAGCGATGACGACGCCGAAGCCGCCGCCGAAGCCGCCCTGTCGACCGTCGATTCCGACTTCGGCCGTACCACCGACCCGGTGCGCATGTACATGCGTGAAATGGGTTCGGTCGAGCTGCTGACCCGCGAAGGCGAAATCGAGATCGCCAAGCGCATCGAAGACGGCCTGAAGGACATGATCCAGGCCATCTCCGCCTGCCCGACCACGATCGCCGAGATCCTGGTCGCCGCTGACCGCATCTCCAAGGATGAGATCAAGGTCGACGAAATCGTCGATGGCCTGGTCGATCCCAACGAAAGCGAACAGCAGGTCGACGCCGCCGCTTCCGACTCCGACGAGGACGACGAAGAAGCGGAAGAAGACGAGGAAGAAGACGAAGAAGAGGAAAGCGAGAACAGCGGTTCCGGCGCTGCCGGCTTCTCCGCCGAACAGCTGGAACAGTTGAAGCGCGACGCGCTGGGCAAGTTCGCCGTCATCGGCACCCAGTTCGAGAACATGCGCAAGGCTTTCGAAAAGGAAGGCTACAACTCCAAGCCCTACGTCAAGGCGCAGGAAATCATTTCCAACGAGCTGTT
The DNA here is from genome assembly GCF_001994935.1 of Herbaspirillum sp. VT-16-41. Taxonomy (NCBI): domain Bacteria; kingdom Pseudomonadati; phylum Pseudomonadota; class Betaproteobacteria; order Burkholderiales; family Oxalobacteraceae; genus Herbaspirillum; species Herbaspirillum sp. VT-16-41. The sequence continues at coordinate 45,686 of NZ_MUXB01000120.1, read as the reverse complement.
GGGCATCCGCTTCACCGCCAAGATCGTCGAGAAGCTGTGCGACACCCTGCGCGCGCAGGTGGATGAAGTCCGCACCGTCGAACGCCAGATCCTGGACGTGGCCGTCAACAAGTGCAACATGCCGCGCGCCCACTTCATCAAGGTCTTCCCCGGCAATGAAGTGAACCTGGACTGGGTGGACGGCGAAGTCGCCGCCAACCACGACTACAGCACCGTGCTGAGCCGTAACGTCCCGGCCATCAAGGAACTGCAGCAGAAGCTGATCGACCTGCAAGCCCGCGTGGTACTGCCGCTGCCGGACCTGCGCGCCATCAACAAGAAGATGGGCGCTGGTGAAAAGAAGGCACGCATGGCCAAGCGTGAAATGACCGAGGCCAACCTGCGTCTGGTGATCTCGATCGCCAAGAAGTACACCAACCGTGGCCTGCAGTTCCTGGACCTGATCCAGGAAGGCAACATCGGTCTGATGAAGGCAGTGGACAAGTTCGAATATCGTCGCGGCTACAAGTTCTCGACCTATGCGACCTGGTGGATCCGTCAGGCCATCACCCGCTCCATCGCCGACCAGGCGCGCACCATCCGTATTCCGGTGCACATGATCGAGACGATCAACAAGATGAACCGCATCTCGCGTCAGATCCTGCAGGAAACCGGTGCCGAGCCGGATCCCGCGACCCTGGCGATCAAGATGGAAATGCCGGAAGACAAGATCCGCAAGATCATGAAGATCGCCAAGGAACCGATCTCCATGGAAACGCCGATCGGTGACGACGACGATTCGCATCTGGGCGACTTCATCGAGGACAACAACACGCTGGCCCCGGCCGATGCGGCGCTGCACGCCTCGATGCGCAACGTGGTCAAGGACATCCTGGACTCGCTGACCCCGCGCGAAGCCAAGGTCCTGCGCATGCGCTTCGGTATCGAGATGTCGACCGACCATACGCTGGAAGAAGTGGGCAAGCAGTTCGACGTGACCCGCGAGCGTATCCGCCAGATCGAAGCCAAGGCACTGCGCAAGCTGCGTCACCCCTCCCGTTCGGACAAGCTGAAGAGCTTCCTGGAAGGGAATTGATATTAGGGTGTCAGAATTGGCCGGCGAAGATGTTAAAATCGCCGGCTGATTTTTTGGCCCCCTAGCTCATGCTTGGTTAGAGCAGCGGACTCATAATCCGTTGGTGCCGTGTTCGACTCACGGGGGGGCCACCAGAGTACATAAGGGATTCCGAGCGATCGGAGTCCCTTTTTTTTCAAAATTCCGACATACTTTCGACTAAAAATCTTAGTACCAGCATCGACGATTCTCTTGCGCCACTCTTTCCCGTGAGAATTCAGTGCTCGTCTCTGCTGGCATAATCAAGCGTTCATCGAACCCTGCTAAAGAACCCGGTACGTAACCCTCTAAGGGCTCGTTGGACTGGAGGATAAACTTACACTCCCCGGCTTTGCTGTCGCGCACGCAATGCGACCTCAATCAGTTCTGGAGTTATCGCTTCCCGAAGCAGACGTAATGCGTTATCGGAATACCGGGGGTGCTTCTGAGAACCAAACGTAAAAACCATGACGTTAGCAGGATCGTCGTCAATACGGAGGAAGTCTCGCACAGCTTTCGCTTTTAAGATCGGTAAATTCAGCTTTGCAGCTAATGCACTTGGACTCCAGTGGTATTTCTTCTGGAGGTCTACCTCTCGAATGGCCGCTGCACCATCTGGATCATCGCCGGACACATAACGAATAGCAGGAGCCCTTTCATCTTTAGTAATTCGAACCCGGATCGTGGGGCCTTCACCTTCAATGTTCGCTGCCAAGTTCATCAATCTAGGAAATACTTCTTCCACGGGGGTGTTATCCCGGATAGCGACTTCAATCCGGTCCACGTCTCGCTTGGAAACAGCCACGTCCTCACTCACGTGAGCTTCCATAGCCAAGAGTGCCGTGATACGTCCTCTTGCCTCGTCTCTCGCTCTTCGTCCGGGCGCGAGTAGCTCTCTGATCTGTGCGTATTCTCTATTCACAAGCACCAAGAACTCTGGAAGGGGTTGGGTGGATAGGGGTAGAACACGTATCGGGAGATTGTCAGCGAGCGAGTCTTGGAAGTGTTCGTTGAGGACTTCATCCAAGACCGTAATCAACGCCCTGGCATTTATATAAAGCGTATCTTCCGGAACTACAATCATCCAATGCTGAGCTTGATCACGCATCGCATCAACTGCTCGGATAGGACCAGCTTGTGGCGCTTTCATCCACCCTTGAGATTGAGCAACGTTCAAGGCCTTCTCTATACCGATAGAGGTGCCTTTCTCCTTATCGAAGACATCGTGTCCTTTTTGGACCAATAGTGCCTTGATTAGCATTTCACTAGCATGCTGAAGCATTAGCAGAACGACCTCGGGTCTTCCTTCATCGTCGTGATTATTAAATGCTTCCAGCCCACGTTTTAGCGAGGCTAGGGCTTTGGCTTTTAGGGTTCTGGCTTCTCTCTTGAGCTTCATATTCCTGTATCTTCAACGGAGAAAAAGGCAACTTCCATTCAAAGTAAATCTACTTTTTACCCTCGCGTCGGCTTACCACTGACTTTCGCCAAGTTTCAAGAGCATTAATGTCCTGCTCCATTTCCTCGGGAGATGGCGGTGCAACGTTTGCTATCGGTGCGCCGTCGTGGCCAGTATAGTTGGAACATCTGGACATTCCTGCAGTAATGGCTGCTACATCTTCAGGCTCCACCGCGACCTTCGTTAAACAATTCGTCTCTACACCCTTGCGGAACCGTAGAACAACTCCATTCAGAAGAACCTCTTCCACACCACGCTCCCAAGCCAACGCTCACCCCCTACCAGGCAAGATCACGCACACAGGTATACGATGGTGACCCATCCAAGGACCCTATCAGGAGCAAGGCATGCCAAACCTTCAAGACCCGCAACAACCCCAACAACCCCAGGTTCCGTGGGACGCCGCCCAGTATCTGCGCTTCGGTGGTGAACGCCTGCGTCCGGCGCTGGACCTGATGTTGCACCTGCCCTTGCCGGCTCCCGCCCATATTCTCGATTTCGGTTGCGGTGCCGGTAACCTGACGGCCTTGCTGCAGCAGCGCTGGCCAGAGGCTGAGGTGCTGGGTGTGGATGGCTCGGAGGACATGCTGGCCAAGGCGCGCGCGACCGTTCCGCATGGCCGCTTCATTCAAGCCGATCTGAACCACTGGACGCCGGAGCACAAGCTTGACCTGATCTACACCAACGCGACCCTCCAATGGCTTCCCGATCACGCACAGCTGTTCCCACGGCTGTTGTCCTTCCTTAATCCCGGTGGTTGCCTGGCGGTGCAGATGCCGGTCATGCACGATGCGCCGTTGAGACTGGCGCAGGTGGAACTGGCACGCTCGCCGGCCTATGCAGAGGTTCTGGGTGACGTGTCGGAACGGCGCAATGTGCTGGACATGGGCGGCTATCACGACCTGCTGCGACCACGGGTGGCGAGCCTGGATATCTGGCAGACCACCTATCTCCATGTGCTCAAGGGCGAGAACCCGGTGCTGGAATGGGCCAGCGGCAGCAGCCTGCGGCCCTACCTTGAAAAGATGAAGGGCGAACAGCTGCAGGCCTTTCGCGCCGATTATGCGCACAGGATGCATCTGGCCTATCCGCCACGCAGTGACGGCAGTACCTTGTTGCCGTTCCGGCGCATGTTCATCATGGCGACCTTGCCGGGCTGAACCTGGCGCGTTGTGAACAGGCCTTAGCGGGCCAGCCTGTCGACCCAGTCCACAATCTCCCTGGCAACCGCCTGCGGTTGTTCAGGAAACAGCGCATGACTGGCATCAGGAATCACCCGCACCTCCACCCTGCCGGGCAGGGCGTCGCGCAGTTCGTCGCGGGTGGCCGCAGGGCGCCAGGGGTCGTGCTGCGCTTGCAGGTCGAGGATGGGTACGGTCGAATACGGCCACCACGTCGACTGTGGTGTCGTCCGGCTGGCCTGCCGATAGGCCGAAGCGAGTTCTGGATGCCATCCCTCCAGCCAGGACTGCGGCACGAACGGTCCGGAGAAGAAGGCATCTCTGAGCGCCGCAATCCGCTGCGCGGTTGAGTTGCGCTGGTCAGCAGCGGTATCCAGCGCCGCGCTCAATTGCGCCGGGAGCCGTCCTTTGGCTGCCGCAGCTGCCACGACCACGCCGCGTACCAGTGCGGGATAATCCAGCGCCGTGACCCGGGCCACGTAATGTCCGTAGGCATGGCCCACCACGACGGCGCGACCTTGGCCCAGCAGCCGGATCGCCAGCGCCACATCACCGGCCAGGGTGTGCAGGCTCATCCCTTCCAGTGCTCCCCGGCTGGCACCGATGCCACGCGGTTGCGGCCGCAGCACACGGTAACCGGCCTGGGCCAGGAGTTCGGCGACGGTGTCGAAATCCTCGCTGCCACGTTGTGAGGAAGGCAGCAGCACGATCACTCCCTTGCGCTCCCGGGCATCGGGGCCTGAGGCTTCATCGACGATTACCTCGATCGACGTTTCACCCTCTTGAACAATGGCATGGTTGCGTACATTGGCTGCCGCCAGTGGCGCGCTCCACGTCAGCCATGCCGTTACGGCGGCCAGCAACATCGCAATCTTCATGGCGAATCCTTTTTCTTGTCATGATCTTTGCGCGGGCGGCACGGCAGGTCGAAGCCTGCCGTGCCGCCCACCCGTATCCATGCATGGGCTCAGGCAGGTACTGCTCAGAACGTATGCCTGATCCCGGCATTCCAGGCCATGTCGCCCGAGCCAGTCTCGATGGCGCTGCCCACCGTGTAGCCGGCGCCGTTCCGGTTCCAGATCCTGGCCACGGTTGTGTACAGTTCGGTACGTCGGGAGAGCGCATACAGATAGCCCAATCCCAGTTGCGAAGCATCCTGGTTGAAGCGGGTGCGGTCATCCTTGCGGATGTAGGAGGCGATCAGCTTGTGCCGTCCCACGGGCAGGGTCACGCCGAGGATCATGTCGCGGCTGTCGGTGGTCGGGGTTGGGGCCACCGCCAGACCGTAGGCATTGGCATTGTTGAGTGCCGAGCTGCCATAGCCCTTGTTGATGCCATAGCCGAAGTTGAACTTGACCACCTTCAGGTCATAACTGCCGGAGAGCAGCGTGTTCTTGGCGTTCTCGCTGCGCTGGACGGTGGGCGTATCCATGTTGCGGTTGTGGTGCGCCAGGCGTAGCGAAAGGCCGCCATTGGCATAGGCCAGGGCGCCGCCCCAGGCGCGGCCCATGGCATTGGAGCCGGCGTTTTCGCCGAAGCCGTAGACCGCTTCGGCGGAGACGCCGCCGAAGGAAGGTGACACGTACTTGACCGTGTTGTCCATGCGACTGCCCGAATTCGCCGCCAGGTTCGCAGCGTTACCGGCAAAGCCTGCCGCAAACGGATCGGCCAGCACGAAGCCGGTGTAGTGTGGCGTGTACTGGCGGCCCACCGTGAGCGTGCCTTGCGAACCCGACAGGCCCACATAGGACTGGCGCCCGAAGAGCAGGCCGCCCTGGCCCATCGCCCCGGTGTCGCTCTGGAATCCGGACTCCAGTACAAACAGCGCCGCCATGCCGCCACCGAGATCTTCGGTCCCCTTGAAGCCGAGTCGGGAACCCGATCCTATCCCGCCGGTGATCTTGTTGACCGAGCCGTTGCGGCCGCCGGATTCGTGCACGAAGCCGGTATCGACAATGCCATAGATGGTCACGCCGGACTGCGCCAACGCGGCGTGGGTCGACAGCAGCAGGGCGGCGCCCAGGGCCAGCTGGCGGGCATAGGTGCGGGTGTCAGGCTGCCTTGTCGACGGGGAAAACTGTGATGGCAATGGGTAAGACATGGATGCTCCTCCTTGTGGTTGATATGTGTCTGCTGCCCGGCCCGATGCCGGGCGCAGGCAAGACGTGTCCCTTCCACTGCGACGGCGAGGTCGTAGCGGTGGAATCTTGTGAAGGTGTTCCGGGCCGGGCGCTACGTTCGTGCGTAGCGGTGGGACGGCACCGGTAGAGGTCAGCGGCCGGTGAAGACCGGTGCGCGCTTTTCCTTGAACGCCAGCTGCGCTTCGCGCGCGTCCTCGGTCTTGCCGATGGCGGCGGTCATGTCCTGTTCGTAGCGATAGCCGTCGCGCAGGCTCAGATCTTCGATGACGTTCATGGTGTGCTTGCCCATGCGCGTGGAGACCGGGCTTTTGGAAGCGATCACATGGGCGATCTCCAGTGCCGTCTCCAGCAGGGCCTCGGGCGCCACGCAGGCTTCGACGATGCCCAGCCGATACAGCTCCTGGCCGCCGACCCGGTAGCCGGTGAGGGCCATGCGGCGCAGGCGCGAATGCGGGAACAGGCGCATGGCATGACGGCAGCCACCGAGCAGGCCGACATCGACCTCCGGCAGGCCCAGGCTGGCCTGCTCGGACGCCACCAGGATGTCCGAGGAGGCCACCAATGCCAGCCCCGAGCCCAGTGCGGCGCCGTTGATGGCGGCCACCACAGGCTTGGCGCATTCACGCACGGCATGGAAGCATTCCCGGGTACGTCGCGAGTGCGCCATGAAGTCGCCCGGCTGGCGGATGTTCTCGGCACGGCCCTTGAGGTCGGCGCCGGCGCAGAACACCTTGCCGGCACCCGTCAGCACGACGGCGCGAATGTCATCGGTCTCGGAGATGGCGTCCAGTGCCATCGTCAGTTCATCGTTGAGCGTGCGGGTCAGCGCATTGACCGGCGGCGCATTCAGGGTCAGTGTGGCGACATGGCCATCGCGTCTGACATTGAGCTGGGTGAAGTCGAACATGGAATCCCTCGTCATGAATTTAACGGCCGGCCTGGTCAAAGCCATACAGTGTCTGCGGGTTGTCTACCAGGATCTGCTGCCGCACCGCGGCATCCGGCACCCACTGGTGGAACAGGTCGATGAGTGCGCCCACATCCGGTGCCTTCTCCCCCATGCGTACATGGGGCCAGTCCGAGCCCCACAGCAGGCGCGCGGGATTGGCCGCCACCAGGGCGTCGTGGAAGGGTTTGAGATCGGCATAGGCGGGGGCCGCACCGGAGACCCGGCAGACCGACAGCTTGACCCATACGTCACCGTCCCGAAGCGCGGCCAGCACCGTCTGGAAGGCGGGATCATCGACGCCGCGCTCGACCTTCAGGCAAGCCATGTGATCCAGTACCAGTGTCAGCCCGGTCGCACGCAGCTGCGGCAGCAGTTGCGCATAGGCATCGCAGGGCGCCCACAGTTGCGCGTGCAGGCCCGCTTTGCTCATGGCCGGTGCCAGCTGCAGCAGATCGTCCACGCCCACGCTGCCGGCAAACCTGTCACCGGCAGGGGTGAGCATTTCCACGAAACGCAGACCACGGATGCCGCCGGCATGCCAGGCCTGCAGAGTGGCCAGCGGCGTGTCGGCGCTGGCCACGGCGATGCCGCGTACCTGTCCGGCACTGGCGGCGATGGCTGCCAGCATGCAGGCCGGATCGCTACCGTAAGGAGCGGGTTGCACCAGCACGCCGCGACTTGCACCTACCGTGGCCAGCATCTGCGCATGGAGTTCGGCAGGGGCCAGCGGCGGCGGATAGTTCGACGCCGTGGATAACGGAAATGCCGCATACGGACCGAAGACATGGGCGTGGCTGTCGCAAGCCTGGGTCGGCAGGGAGGCACGCGGCGCCGTGGGCATGCGCGGTGTCTCAGTCTCGGTGGGGATGAAGCTGGAGGTCGTCACGATAGCGCCTCCTTGACCGGGCTCAGTTGGCCGGGCGGCAAGTCGGCCAACTGCGGCCGGCCCTGTTGCGTGGCGACCTGCAGGCGCGGTTCTGCATATTCCTCCGGCACCGGAATCTGGTGCACGTTGAGCGTCATGGCCACCATCGTGTAGTAGCCCAGGATGGCACCCAGTTCGACGATGCCGGCCTCGCCGTAGAGACCCAGCACGCGTTGATACACCTCCTCATCGACGTTGCCGTGCTGCTGCAGTTGCCGGGCATATTCGTAGACGTGGGCATCGGCGGCGTCGGCAAACAAGGGGGGCTGGCATGCGCACAGCGCATCGATCACCGTTTGCGGCAGGCCAGCGGCCTGTGCTGCCTGCGCATGGATGCCCCATTCGAGCTGGCTGTTCCAGCGCCGCGCTGCCACCAGGATCACCAGTTCGCTATGACGCGGCGGAATGCTGGTGCCGAAGCGCAGCAGGGCACCCATCTTCTGCCAGCGGTCAGCCAGTGCCGGGTTGTGCAGGGCGGCTTTCAAGGGGCCGACCAGGCGCGCGCGGGGGCCGCTGACGATGTCGTCGTAGACCGCACGCTGTTCGGCGTTCATGGTCTCCGGGGAGGGGAAGGAAATTCTTGGCATGGCGTTTTGGTCAGGTTCTTGTCGTGGTTCGATTTCAGATCACGCCAGCGTCATTCCACGCGGCGATCTGGGCGGCATCAAAGCCGAGTTCGGTCAGCACCTCATCGGTATGCTGGCCCAGCAGGGGAGGTGCCTTGTCGAAGCGCAAGACAGCGTCGGCAAAGCGCATCGGGCTGCGGATCTGCGGCACCGACCCGGCAGTGGGGTGGGGGATCTGGATCAGCATTTCGCGGTGCTTCACCTGTTCGTCCTCGAACACTTGCGGGATGGTGTTGATCGGGCTGCACGGGACCCCGGCGGCATCCAGTAGCGTGGCCCACTCCTGCATGCCACGGGTCTTCAATACCTCAGTGATCATGGGCAGCAGCACATCCTTGTTGCGCACCCGATTGCCATTGGTGGCGAAGCGCTCGTCGGCCAGCCATCCGGCCTGGCCGATCACCTGGCAGAACTTGGCGAACTGGCCATCGTTGCCGACCACCAGGACGATGTAGCCATCGGCGCAGGCGAACACGTCCTGGGGCTGGATGTTGGGGTGCTTGTTGCCGGCGCGTTGCGGGGTCTTGCCGGAGATCAGGTAGTTCATCCCCTGGTTGGCGACCGAGCCCACCATGACGTCGAGCATGCCGATATCGATGTAGTCGCCCAGCCCGGTCTCTGCCCGTCGCGCCAGCGCCGCCAGTACCGAGACCGAGGTGTACATGCCGGTCATCAGGTCGACGATGGGCACGCCCACTTTCTGCGGGCCACCGCCTGGCAGGTCATCCCGTTCACCGGTGACGCTCATGAGGCCGCCCATGGCCTGGATCATGAAGTCATAGGCGGCGTTGTCGGCCTTGGGGCCGGTCTGGCCGAAGCCGGTCACCGAGCAGTAGATCAGGCCGGGGTTGATCTGCTTGAGGCTGGCGTAATCCAGGCCGAACTTGGCCAGGGTGCCGACCTTGTAGTTTTCCAGGAGGATATCCGAGCGCGCCGCCAGATCGCGGATGATGCGCTGGCCCTCGGCCGTGTTCAGATCCACCGTGATGGACCGCTTGCCGCGGTTGCAGGCCAGGTAGTAGCCGGCTTCGCGGGTTTCGTTGCCCTCTGCGTCACGCAGGAAGGGCGGGCCCCAGCTGCGGGTGTCGTCGCCCACGCGCGGGCGCTCCACCTTGATGACGTCGGCGCCGAGATCGGCCAGGATCTGGCCCGACCAGGGACCAGCGAGGATGCGCGAAAGATCGAGCACCTTGATGTGGGAAAGCGGACCTGCCATGAGAACTCCGATATCAAACCAAAAAGCGGAAAAAGAAGGGCTGCCGTGTTCAGGCCGCAGCGTCATCCGGCACCGTCGCCTGTGCCGAGGGACGCAGGCAGAATCCCGCGTGCCAGCTCGCCAGTTGCGGGCGGCCGGCACGCCAGTCGAGATCGGCGAAGCGGTAATCGAGATAGGACAGCGTGCAGCCGAGGGTGAGGTGACCGATGTCGAAGCCACTGTCGGCCAGGGCCGGGGCTTCGTCTTCGAGACGGTCCAGGGCAGTGCTGATCTTGAGCGCAAATGCCTGCAGCCAGCTATCCAGTTGCTGGGCGGGCGTCTTCATGCGTTCCTGGCGCCAGATCAGCAATACCGACAGCATGCCGTCGCCCAGTGCCTGGCGGCGCAGCGCAGTCCAGCGTGCCGGGCCGGCCGCCGGGAAGAACCGTGGGCCGTCGTGCAGGCTGTCGAGGTATTCGCAGATCACCGGCGAGTCGTACAGCGGCTCACCGCCGGGCAGAACCAGCGCGGGAATCTGCGAGAGGGGATTGTCGGCCATGATGGCCGGATTGGGCGTGGCGATGGCGGCCACCGAACGCACCAGCTGCACGCGCGATTCGAGACCCGTTTCCTTGAGCAGGATGACCACCTTGCGCACGAAGGGCGAGCGTGGCGACCAATGGAGTTTCATGCCGTTTCCTCATCTGTCGATGACTGGCAACGGCAATCGGTGCACCGTTACTTCAGTCGTATGTCGAGGCGAATCACATCGCCCCGGTAAATGCCCCGGCCCACGAACACGACGCGGCCGGCCTGGTCTACCGCCGAGCGCGTCACATACGCGATCGGCGCATTGAGCGGGATCTGCAGCAGTTCCGCAATGAGCGGATCGGCCGAGCCCAGCGTCAGCGTCTGGTGCGCCTCCTTGATCTCCAGCCCCGGCAGATCGCGCAAGATGCGCATCGAGGTCTTGGTCTCGAAGGACTTCTTCGGGATGCGGGCGCAGACGCGCGCATCGATATACACATCGCCGAGGTAATACGGCTTGCCATTACGCCAGTGGCGGCGCCGCCAGTGCTCGTAGGCCTCGGCCATCTGGCCCAGCGACGGCTCCACCGGTGCAGGCGCCAGTCGCTCGCGCTCGGTCAGCACTTCGATGGTGGCACCTTCCGGTGCCAGCAACTGGCCTGACCAGTCGGTGGCCACCTCGCACCAGAACTGCTCCTGCGGTTTGCCGATCACGAACGTGCCCTTGGCACGGTAGCGCGCGATCAGCTTTTCCTCTTCCAGCATGTCCAGCGCCTGGCGTACCGTGGCGCGGGCCACCTGGCATTCCTCGGCCAGTTCATCGACCGTGGGAATCTGCGTGCCGACCGCCCAATCACCCGATTCCACCCGATTGCGGAACAGACTGGCCAGTTGGACGTAGCGCGGTACGGCGCTACGGCTGAAATCGATGGCCAGCTTGCGCGGGTCGGCTAGGTCAGGGAGGGAGGGGCGGGAGGGCGGGTTTTTCATCAAAAGCTTTCGGGAGCTTGGCGGCCGCCGGGAGGGGCGGTGCACTGGGCGATAATTCGGCCGTTCATTGACGAATTATCCCCGAATTATCCGTTAGCTCAAACTTTTGACTGATACCCGTCCATACTGCCTTTGCCCGCTGCCTGGCGGCTCAGCGCCCCTGATAGCGCGCTGCTCTCTTTTCCAGGAACGCCTGCATGCCCTCCTTCTGGTCCTGCGTGTCGAACAGCATCTGGAAGGCACGCCGTTCCAGCGCCAGCGCACTGTCCAGCGCCATATCCTGACCCTGCTGCATGACCTCCCGGATCGCCCGCACCGCCAGCGGCGGCATGGCCGCAATGGTGCTTGCCAGTTCGCGCGAGCGCGCCAGCGCCTGGCCGTCTTCGCAGACTTCCGAGACCATGCCCATGGCCAGGGCTTCGCGTGCGCTGACCGCTTCGCCGGTCAATACCAGCTTCATGGCCTGGTACTTGCCGATGGTGCGCACCAGCCGTTGCGTGCCGCCGGCACCCGGCATGATGCCCACGCGGATTTCCGGCTGGCCCAGCCTGGCAGTCTCGCCGGCGACGATGAGGTCGCAGCACAGCGCCAGCTCGCAGCCGCCGCCCAGTGCATAGCCTTCCACTGCCGCAATCAGCACCTTGTCTACGCGACGCAGCACATTGAAGACGCGGTCGGTGGCTTGCAGGGTATGCGAGGTCGGCGTCATCGTCGCCATCTCGCCGATATCGGTCCCGGCGACGAAATAGCGGTCCGAGCCGGTGAGGATGATCACGCGTACCGTCGGGTCCGCCGCCGCCGCGTCGATCAGCTCGGCCAGGGCCTGCTTGACCTCCAGATTGAGGGCATTGCGGCGTTCCGGCCGGTCGATGGTGATGACGGCCACCGCGTCGGAGATTTCGCAGCGGACGGGCGCTGTCCTGTCGGCAGCCTGGCTCATGCGCTGGCCCCCTCGGAAAAGAAGGCGCGATTCGTCAATGCCATGCGCGCCAGCAGCGGCGAGAGACGGTAGCGGTCCTCGCCATAGCTCAGTGACAGATGGCGGATCACGCGCGCCACATGGGCAATGCCGATGCGGTCAGCCCAGGCCAGCGGCCCACGCGGATAGTTCACGCCGTTGAGCATCGCCAGATCCACATCGGCGGCCGTGGCAATCGTCTGCTGCACGGCGTCGGCGCCTTCGTTGGCCAGCATCGCCACGGTGCGCATGACCACCAGCCCCGGGCAGTCATCCAGTACGACGACCGACTTGCCGATACCGGCGAAGAAGGCCTGGGCGACGGTGAGTGCATGGCGATCCGTCTGGTCGGCCGGCGCCAGCGCAATGCTGCGCGCCTGACGATAGTCCAGGGCCAGGTCGAAGACCACCTGCACGCCATCCCTGGCAAAGCGCTCGCTGGCACTGCGGCCGTCGCTCAGGGCCAGGGTCACGCCATCGATGTGCAGCACACCCGCGCCGTCGGTCACACGTACTGGCAGGCCATGTTCGTGCGCCAGGTCGATGAGTGCGGCGGCGGGGCCCAGTTCGCCTTCGGCGATGACACTGCCTATGGTGTAGCCGGCAGGGGTGTCGGCGGCGGGCCTGACCGCGTCGCCTGTCTGCGCCTCCACGTCATAACGGTAGAAGCCGCGCCCGCTCTTGCGCCCCAGCCAGCCGGCGTCGACCAGCTCCTTCTGCAGCAACGATGGTTTGTAGCGTGGGTCCTGGTAGAGCGCGTCGTAGACCGATTGGGTGACGGCGTAATTGACGTCGTGGCCGATCATGTCCATCAGCTCGAAGGCGCCCATGCGGAAGCCGCCCGTCTCGCGCAGCACACGATCCAGGGTGGCGGCATCGGCAGCGCCCTCGGCCAGCAGGCGCAGTGCCTCGCCATAGTAGGGGCGGGCGATGCGATTGACGATGAAGCCCGGCGTGGAGCGGCAATGCACCGGGACTTTTTTCCAGGCCAGGGCGGTCTCGAAGATGGTCTGCACCACTGCCTCGGCACTGGCCTTGCCGCTGACCACCTCGACCAGCGGCAGCAGCGGTGCCGGGTTGAAGAAGTGCATGCCCACCACCTGCTGTGGCCGTGCCAGTCCGGCGGCGATGGCGGTGATCGACAGGGAGGACGTATTGCTGGCGATGATGGCGTCCGGGCGCAGCAGTTGCTCCAGTTGCGACAGCACGGCGATCTTCACGTCCAGTCGTTCGACGATGGCTTCGATCACCAGTGCGGCGCCGGCCAGCTCCTGCAGGCTGCCGCCGCGCAGGCGGGCCAGGCAGGCATCGTGATGGGCCTGGTCTATCTTGCCCTTGGCCAGTAGCCGGGCATAGCGGCTGCGGATGCCATCAAGGCCACGTTCCAGTGCGCCCGCTGCGGCATCGTGCAAGACCACCGGATGACCGGCGTCGAGAGCCACCTGGGCGATGCCGCTGCCCATGGCGCCGGCGCCGATGATGCCGATGAGGGTGTCTGGTTTCAAGGCGTTCATGTGGGTATGCAAAGAGGTCATGGCGTGGTCAGGCTGCGGCGGTGCGGGGCTTCGGTTTGACGCCCAGCAGAAGGGTGAACGCACCCACCAGCATCCAAGCGCCGAAGTAGTACTGGCCGGTGGCGAGGCTGCCGGTGGTGCTGGAGAGCCAGCCCACCAGCATCGGGCTGAACACGCTGCCGATACCGGCCAGGGTGCTGAGCAGGGCGATGCCGGCCGCCAGTGCGGTGCCGGAAAGGAATTGCGCCGGCAGGATCCAGAACGGTCCGGTCAGGCTGAAGGTGCCCGCGGTCACCAGGGTCAGCATCGCCAGCGACAGGGGAATGCTGTTCTGCACCGAAGGCAGAGCGATCCAGCCGATGCCGGCGATGATGGCCGGGATGGCCACGTGCCAGCGGCGCTCGCCGGTGCGATCGGAGTGACGGGCATTGAGATACTGGATGACGATGGCCGCAGCAAAGGGAATGGCCGAGAGCAGGCCCACCGTGGCGATGTCATGCACGCCCGCCTTGCGGATGATGGTGGGCAGCCAGAAGAACACCCCACCGGTGCCGACCAGCACGGCCACGCCCATGCCGGCCAGCCAGTACAGCTGAGGATTACGCAGCGCGTCGCCGAAGGAATGTCCGCCGCCCTTGGGTTTGGCGGCCTGGTCGGCCTGCATGTCGGCCGTCACCAGGGCGCGTTCTTCGGGAGTGAGCCAACGGCAATGATCCGGCTTGTCATTCAGGTAGAAATAGGCCACCACGCCCAGCACGCAGGCTGGCAGGCCTTCGATGATGAACAGCCATTGCCAGCCGCGCATGCCCGCCACGCCCTCGAAGGCGTGCATCAGCCAGCCCGAGAGCGGGCCGCCGATCAGTCCGGCCAGCGGGATGGAGGCGGTGAACAGGGCCGTGAAGCGTGCACGGCGAGACAGCGGAACCCAATAGGTGAGATAGAGCAGCATGCCCGGAAACAGCCCTGCCTCGGCCGCGCCCAGCAGCAGGCGCATGAGGTAGAAATGCGTGGCGGTCTGCATGAACGCCAGGGCGGCACAGAACAGGCCCCACAGCACCATGATGCGCAGCAGGGTCTTGCGCGCACCGATCTTTTGCAGCCACAGGTTGCTGGGGACTTCGAAGAGGATGTAGCCCACATAGAAGATGCCGGCGCCGATGCCATAGATGGCATCGGTGAAATTGAGATCGGCCAGGAAGTGCAGCTTGGCAAAGCCGACATTGGAGCGGTCGATGAAGGAGACCACGTACACCAGCATCAGGAAGGGCATGATGCGCCACAGGATCTTGCGGTAGGTGGCATCAGCCAGCGTGGCGCGGTCCGGTGCCATGGACTGCTTGCCGGCCTGCCCCAGGGATGCGGAATCAGCGTTGCTCATCGGGTCTCCTCGTTCATTGTTCTTTATCGATGCTGTTGGATGCGCCGGCCTCCTGCCTCGTGTCTCATGTAAGGGGAAGGGAAGAGGGAGCGGATCATTAAAATCATTAGGTCATACTTATGACCTTTTGGCGAGAATACCGTGCCGATGCCTTGCTGTCAAATCCGGGATGGGGAGGTGGTCCGGTGCGGCGGCCTTGCATGCCCGGACCGCGATGCGCTCGGTCGAGCAGCTTATTCCAGCCCCAGCTTCTCCCAGCGGTAGGAAAACTGTCGTGGCGTGAGGCCCAGTAGTTGCGCGGCGCGCGACTTGTTGCCTGCGCTTTGCGTCAGCGCCGCCGTCAGTTGCGCTGCGGAGTGCGAGGCCACTGGGGCATACGGCCTGACCGCAACAGCAGTCGATGCCACGTCCTGGCCCCAGGAGGCACTGTTCATCGGCCGCATCGCCGCCTCCTGATGCTGTGGCGGCAATGGCTGCGCCATGCCAGAGCTTTTGCGCTTGTCCGGCAGGAAACGCGCAATGTCGCGGGCATCGAGGATAGGGTGCTCAGCCAGCAGGATCGCGCGCTCGATGAGATTGGAGAGCTCGCGGATATTGCCAGGCCACTCCTGCTGCTGGAGCAGGTCCAGCGCATCCTGGGAGAGATTGACATTGCGCTGGTGCGCCTGGTTGATGTGATTGAGGAAATGCAGGACCAGCGCTGGAATGTCCTCACGCCGTTCGGCCAGCGAGGGAAGATGGATGGGGATCACATTGAGCCGATAGTACAGATCCTGCCGGAATGCGCCGACCTCGACCTCATGCGCCAGGTCCCTGTTGGTGGCGGCGACCAGCCGCACATCGATGGCAATTTCCTTTTTGCCCCCCAGGCGCGTAATGGTGCCTTCCTGCAAGGTACGCAGCAGCTTGGTTTGCATTGCCAGCGGCATCTCACCGATCTCATCGAGAAAGATGCTGCCTGCATTGGCCTGCTCGAACCATCCTGCACGTGCAGTAGCTGCGCCGGTAAAGGCGCCGCGCTCGTGCCCGAACAGTTCCGATTCGAACAGCGTGTCGGGGATGGCAGCGCAATTGATCTTGATGAAGGGCTTGTCGCGCCGCGGGCTGGCCAGGTGCAGTGCGCGTGCGAAGAGTTCCTTGCCGGTCCCGGATTCGCCCATCAGCAGGACGCTGGCTGTAGCGTCGGAAACCCGCTCAAGCTCAGAAATTGCCTTCAGCAGCGAAGGGGCGGTACCGACGATCCCATAGCGGGTGGCCTCGGCTTGCAACGCCTTGGTCAGGATTTCATTGCGCTGTTCCAGCACCTTGGTCTTGGCCAGAAGACTCTGTTGCAGTTGCAGCAACTGGCCCGCCAGCGTACTGAGGATGCGCAGCACCGTGAGGTCGTCACTGAGCGTGCGCATCCGGCTGCGGATGCGGTGACAGGCCATCACGCCCACGGTCTGGCGGTCGATCTTGATCGGCATGGCGATGAAGGAAACCGGGCCGGAGGGAAGGTCCTCCCGCCGCACCGTACGCAGCAGGAAGCGCGGTTCCTGGTCAATATCCTGAACGATGGTCAACTGCCCGGTCGCCAGCACGCGCCCGGTCACGCCATCGCCAGGCTGGTACACCCCGCGTGCCATCTCCTGGCGCGTCATGCCATATGCGTAATGGATGCGCGCCGTCTCGCTACCCTCGTCGCGCAGGACCACGCGGCCCCGGTTCAATCCCAGTAGTTCGGAGAGCAGATGCAGCATCTCGCGCAGGACCACTTCGGGAGAAAGGCTCTTGCCGACCAGGGACATCACCTGTTCAAACAACAACATTTCCTGTTGGCGCCAAAACGAGGGCGAGCTATCGGAATCGATGTCGATTTCGGGGTCAGGGGTCATGGAGGCCGGTGGTGGTGAGGCAAAAGAATGGATCGGTCAATTATCGCCATGAAGATTAACAATGTCTACAAATTGTAAACATTGTCGGACATTTGATGAGTGGGCGAAATTGTCGCTGAAAATGGGTTTTGTGATTTAAATCAATGACTTACCGTGACAAATCGTCTTGGCACAGCTTTTGCCATTAGGGAAGGGCCGGAGAAAGATCTTCTGGCTGGCACGGCGCCAAAAGCCGTTATTTCCCAAGGAGCGTTCCGTGACTACCGCCACCCCCCAGACCGTCCAGACCTATCTGCGTCCGATTGATCGCGACGGACTGATGAAATTCGCCGAACAGGGCCGTGACAACCCCGCGCGTCGTGGCACGAACAAGGTCCATACCGTTGTCGAGGGTCAGTACCGCACTCTCAGCTATGTCGGTGACCACGCCGCCGTGGTGGTGGATGAGCCGCTACATCTGTTCGGAGAAGACACCGCGCCAGCCCCGGGCGAGATCGTGCTGTCTGCGCTGGGCGGCTGCCTGGCGGTGGGCATCACCGCCGTGGCGACCTGGAAGCAGGTCAAGCTGTCGCGTCTGGAATTGTTCGTGGAGGGCGATATCGGCAACCCCGCTGCCTGGGGTGCCGGTGGCGCGCAGATGCAGCCTTCCGAGATGGGCTTCCAGGCAATCCGCGTCAAGGTGCTGGTGGAAGGCGATGCCAGTCGCGAAGAACTTGACGAGATCGTCAAACAGGCCAACTTCTACTCGCCAGTGGCCAACACCATGCGTAACCCCATCCCCTTCAGCATCGGCCTGGCCGACTGATTTCGTCGCGCCAGTCCCCGCCATCAGCTTGTTGAGGAGAACGTCATGACCACCATAGATATCCGTAGTGCACAACTCGATCCGGCCCTTGGCGATGCCGCCGTGGTGGCCGCCGTGGCCGGTGTTGCGGTCGACCAGTTGGCGCCGCTGGCGACCAGGATCGACCATGAGGGCCACTATCCGCTGGAGGTCATGGCGTCGCTGGCGCGCGCGGGGGCCTTTGCCGGCCATTTGCGGCGCAACGGCGAGCGTTATGGGCTGGCGCTGGGCGCCATGCATGAAATCAGCAGGCAGTGTGGCTCGACCGGTTTCCTGACCTGGGCGCATGACGTCTGCGCGCTGTACCTTGAACAATCCGGCAACCCCGCCCTCGACGGCCAGTTGCTGGACGACCATGTGGCAGGGCGCAGCTTCGGAGGCACCGGCCTGTCCAATCCCATGAAGGCCTTCGCCGGGATCGAACGAATGTTGCTGCGCGCGCGCCGGGTAGCGGGCGGTTACCGGGTCAGCGGTGCCTTGCCCTGGGTCAGCCATATCGGGCCGGGTCAGTACTTCGGCGCGATTGCCTCGGTCTATCGCGATGACCAGTCGCATTCGCATGACATCATCTTTCTGGTTCGCTGTGACCAACAGGTGGTGCTGCGTCAATGTCCGGAGTTTTCCGGGATGGAAGGCACCAGTACCTGGGGTGTGCGTCTGGAGGATTACTTCGTCGGCGAAGACAATATGATCGCCGATCCGGCCCGGCCTTTTATTGAAAAGATCCGCGCTGCCTTCATCCTGCTGCAGATAGGAATGGCCACCGGGCTGATCCAGGGAGCGCTTGATTCCATGCGCGACGTGGAACCGCTGCTGGGGCATGTGAACCAGTTCCTGGACGACCGCCCGGATGAACTGGAAGCCGAATATCTCGAACTGGCTGGCCGCGTCGCCAGGCTTGTCGGCTCGCCCTTCGACGGCAGCAAGGATTATATGCTGGACGTGCTCGACGCCCGCGCCCAGGGGGCCGAGCTGGCGCTGCGAGCGACCCAGTCGGCATTGTTGCATCAGGGCGCGCGCGGCTACCTGATCAACTCGGCCCCGCAACGGCGCGTACGCGAGGCGCATTTCGCAGCCATCGTCACACCCGCCATCAAGCATCTGCGCTCGGAAATGGCGCGCCTGTCCCGCGAAGAGGTGCCGGCATGAGCCTCGCTGTCGTGAAGTGGCGCCAATACCTGTGCCGCGCCTGCGGCCTGATCTACGACGAACAGGAAGGCGATCCCGATAGCGGCCTGCCGCCGGGAACACGCTTTGAAGACATACCCGACGATTGGGTTTGCCCCCTGTGCGGTGTGGTCAAGGCGGACTTCGAGCCCTATGCACCGCAGTCGGAGGCGCCGCCGCCGCCGTCGGGCGCAACGATGCAGGCTTCGACGCACCGCCGCGGGGTCATCGTCGTCGGTGCCGGCATCGCTGGCTGGTCGGTGGTCGAGGCGCTTCGCAAGCTGGATGCCGATGTTCCCATCACCCTGGTGACTGCCTGCGCCGGGGACCGGTATCACAAACCGGAGTTGTCGATCGCACTCAGCCGCAAGCTCGACCCCGCTGCCCTGGTACGCGAATCGGCAGCCGAATCGTCCCGACGTCTTCGGGTGCGTCTACTCAGCGGGACCTATGCCATCGGCATTGCTCCTGGCCTGCGACAACTGCGTACCACGCGCGGCACCCTGCGTTATACCGACCTCGTGCTGGCCCAGGGAGCCAAGCCCTACCTGCCGGCCGAGGTGCCGCCTGCGTTGTGCTGGCGCGTCAACGATCTGGCAGGTTGGAGTGGCCTGCAAGCAGGTCTTGCAGGGGCTGCAAGGCGCGTGGCCATCATCGGCGCCGGCATGGTGGGGTGCGAGCTGGCCGAGGATTTTGCGCGCGCAGGGCATCAGGTCAGCTTGCTTGACGTAGCAGCGCTGCCACTGGCGCAACTGCTGCCGCCGCAAGCCGCTGAGCGCATGCGTGCCAGTTTCCAGTCCCAGGGCATTGCCTTCTACGGGCAGACCCGGATCAGCCACATCGCTGGCAGCGCGCAAGGCATCAAGGAAATCCGCGGTGCCGACGGCCTTAGCCTCAGTTGCGACCAGATCGTGGTCGCCACCGGCCTGCATACCGAGAGCCGCCTGGCCCGCGGTGCGGGGCTGGCGTTCGAGCGAGGTATTGCGGTCGATGCCGCTACCTTGCGCACCAGCGCCGAGCACATCTATGCGCTGGGCGATTGCATCAGCATCGCCGGCACACCCTGTCGCTTCATCGAACCATTGGCGCGTCAGGCAGCAGTGATCGCCGCCCAGTTGCTCGGCCTGGCCGGGCCGCAATACGAGCACCGGCCGCCGGTCATCCGCCTCAAGACCAAATCGCTTTCGGTGGTACTGCATGGCCAGCCCTGCGCCAATGGCCAATGGCTGGTTCTGGAGGACAGCCCGGAGGTCCTCCGAATGCATCAGCTCTACCAGGACAAGATCGTTGCCGCGCTGGACATGAGTGTCCCGCGACAACGCCTGGCCGCCTGATATCGCCGCATCTCTGTTGATATTTCACCCATCCACTCCCAACCAGGGGCCTTGCATGACCGATAAAAATCTCTATCGTCCGTATTCCCTCGACACCTCGTTGGCGGCCTGTTCATGCGGCCAGCATGCCTCCGAGGAGGAGCATGCGAACCAGGCCGCAGCGGCCAGCGCGACCCGATTGGCCCGCGCTGGAGACGTCGAGGCGCTGTCATGCGACTTCGTCGAAGCGGCCGCCGTGCGCGCGCTGTTTCCTCACGATGCCACGCGCCGCAACCTGATCAAGGCGATCGGTTCCCATGCACTGATGGCTGCAGTGGCGTCAGTGCTGCCGTTGGGCAGCCTGCAGGCGCAAGCGCTGGAAAAACAGGGCAGTCTGGAAAAGAAGAGCCTCAGGATCGGCTTCATTCCCATCAATTGCGCGACGCCACTGATCATGGCCGACCCGATGGGCATGTACCGGGAGCAGGGCCTGGATGTGACCCTCAGCAAGACCGCAGGCTGGGCGCTGGTACGCGACCAGATGATCAATGGCGAACTGGATGCATCGCATTTCCTGGCGCCGATGCCGCTGGCAATCTCCGCCGGCCTTGGCGCGGCCGCGCAACCGATGCGGGTAGCCATGATCCAGAACATCAATGGTCAGGCCATCACGCTGGCACTGCGGCACAAGGACAACCGTGATCCGCGTCGTTGGAAGGGATTCAAGTTCGCCATTCCCTTCGAGTATTCGATGCACAACTTCCTGTTGCGCTATTACCTGGCCGAGCATGGCATCGATCCCGACCGCGATGTGCAACTGCGGGTGACGCCACCGGCGGAAATGATCGCCAACCTGCGCGCCGGCAATATCGACGGCTTTCTCGGTCCCGATCCCTTCAACCAACGTGCGGTATACGACCAGATCGGTTTCATCCATCTGCTGACCAAGGATATCTGGAACGGCCATCCCTGCTGTGCCTTTGGCACCACGCAGGCCTTCATCGACCGCAACCCCAATACCTTCGCGGCGCTCTACCGGGCCATTCTCAACGCCAGCGCCATGGCGCACAAGGCCGAGAACCGGGCGGCCATCGCGCGGGCCATTTGCACCCCGGGCTATCTGAATCAGCCCGAGACAGTGGTACTGCAAGCCCTCAGCGGTCGTTATGCCGACGGGCTGGGTAATGTGCGCAACGAACCGGATCGCGCGGATTTCGACGCCATGCCCTGGTACTCGATGGCGACCTGGATGCTGACCCAGATGAAACGATGGGGCTACATCAAGGGGGATATGAACTACCAGGCGCTGGCGGAAAAGGTGTTCCTGCTCACTGACGCGCGTCGCCAGATGACAGCACTGGGCATGCAGGTGCCGGCGGCGGCCAGCAATGGCTACCGTTCGTTCAGCATCATGGGCAAGACCTTTGATCCGACCAATCCGCAGGGCTACCTGAACAGCTTCGCCATCAAGCGAACCTGACCGCAGCGAGGAAAGAACATGAACCATCAACTCAAACTGCGTGCGGCTTTGTTGTCGGTGTTGCTGCTGTTGCTTCTGCTGGGTATCTGGCAACTGGCAACGATGCCGCGTGCCTCGGCCCCCACCGCGGTCAGCGCCAAGGATGCCGAATACGCAGCCCTCATGGGGCAGGCCCCGTCTGCCGCCGGAGACACGCCGGCGAAGGTCGACGGCTTTCCTACGCCCGGGCAGTTCCTGCATATCGCGGCACGGCACCTGAGCGATCCTTTCTACGATCATGGCCCCAACGACAAGGGCATCGGCATCCAGTTGGCGCATTCCCTGCTGCGCGTGGCACTCGGGTATCTGCTGGCCATGCTGGTCGCCATTCCGCTGGGCTTTGCTATCGGCATGTCCCCACTTCTGTATCGAGCCATCGACCCTTTCATCCAGGTGCTAAAGCCCATCTCGCCGCTGGCCTGGATGCCCATTGCGCTCTACACCATCAAGGATTCTTCGGTCTCGGGCATCTTCGTCATCTTCATCTGCTCGGTATGGCCGATGCTCATCAATACCGCCTTCGGCGTGGCCGGTGTACGCCGTGACTGGCTCAACGTGGCACGTACCCTGGAAGTCTCACCGCTACGCAAGGCCTTTTTGGTGATCCTGCCGGCTGCCGCTCCCACCATCATCACCGGCATGCGCATCTCCATGGGGATCGCCTGGCTGGTCATCGTTGCCGCCGAGATGCTCATCGGCGGCAACGGGGTCGGCTATTTCCTGTGGAACGAATGGAACAACCTCTCGCTGTCGAACGTGATCTTTGCCGTCCTCGTCATTGGCGTCGTCGGCATGCTGCTCGACATCCTCTTCGCCGCCCTGCAAAAGAAGGTGACCTATGCTGAATGATCGCACCCGGGATACTTCCCGGTCCCCCGCCGGCCGACCCTTCGTCCAGGTTGACGGCCTGTCCAAGCAGTACCGGCACGACCTGCCGCCGGTATTCAATCAGGTACAGTTCGGCATCGAGCGTGGCGAGTTCATCTGCATCATCGGCCACTCCGGATGCGGCAAGAGCACCATCCTGAATGTGTTGGCCGGGCTGGAGGCGGCCACCACCGGCACCGTCATCATGGACAACCGCGAGGTGGCCGGACCTGGCCTGGATAGGGGCGTCGTGTTCCAGAGCCACGCCCTGTTGCCCTGGCTGAGCGTGGAAGAGAACATCGCCTTCGCAGTGCGTTCGCGCTACGCCGACTGGAGCCGCGACAAGGTGGCGGCCCACGCTGCGCGTTTCATCGAGATGGTCGGCCTGTCGGCCGCAGCCAAAAAGAAGCCTGCCGAGCTTTCCGGCGGCATGAAGCAGCGCGTCGGCATTGCCCGTGCCTTCGCCATCGAGCCCAAGATGCTGCTCATGGATGAGCCCTTCGGCGCGCTTGACGCCCTCACGCGCGGCGTCATCCAGGACGAGTTGCTCAACATCTGCGAGGCGACGCAACAGACCGTCTTCATGATCACCCACGACGTGGACGAAGCCATCCTGCTGGCCGATCGCATCTTCCTGATGAGTAACGGCCCCAAGGCGCGTATCGCCGAGATCGTGATCAACACACTCTCGCCGCAGCGCACCCGGGCCACCATTCATCGTGATCCCCAGTTCTACCGGATACGCAACCACCTCGTCGATTTCCTGGTGCACCGATCCAGGACATTCCAGATGTCGGGCGAGGTGGCCGAGCTGGCCGTCACGCGCATCGTACGGCCTGGCCTGGAGTCCGACGCCGTGCCTGACATCTCCTCTGTGCTGGATATACGCGCTTCGGCGTGAGTCCGCGCACCGCTTTTTTTCAACCCGTCAATTCGGAGCTATCAAATGATTTCCAGTCGTGAAGAAGTAACCAAGATGATCCTTTCTGCCAAGGTAATGAAGGGCATCAAGTGGAGTCAGGTCACCGCGGCTACCGGCCTTTCCAAGGAATGGAGCACGGCGGCCTGCCTGGGCCAGATGACCCTCGACAAGAGCCAGGCGGAAGCCGTCGGCCGGCTCTTCGACCTGAGTGACGAAGCCGTCGCGTGGTTGCAGATCGTTCCGTACAAGGGCTCCCTGCCTACGGCCGTGCCGACCGATCCGCTCATCTATCGCTGGTACGAGATGGTCAATGTCTATGGCACCACCATCAAGGAGCTGATCCACGAGGAGTTTGGCGACGGCATCATGAGTGCCATCGATTTCAAGATGGATATCCAGCGCCAGGCCGATCCGAATGGCGATCGCGTCAATGTACTGCTTTCCGGGAAGTACTTGCCGTACAAGACCTATTGAAATTGAAGGGCCGGGGCCGGTAAAGGACATGACCGCGCTGACGACGCGGCGTGTATTTGCTTGAGGACCTGGCGTTCAGGGCCAATGAGATGACACCACGGATAGAAGCTTTCTTCGATGCCACCACCGGGACCTTCAGCTATGTCGTCCACGAAGAGGGTGGCGTAGCATGCGCCATCATCGATTCAGTGCTCGGCTACGATCAACGCTCCGGCCGCACCTCTGCTGCCGGCGCCGATCAGATCGCTGACTACGTCAGGCAAGGCGGCTTGCAGGTGCAATGGCATCTGGAGACCCATGTGCATGCTGATCACCTCTCTGCTGCCGCCTACCTGCGGCAGTCCCTGGGCGGGAAGATTGCCATGAGTGCTCGCATCGCCGATGTCAGGCAGACGTTTTCGCACGCCTTCGATCTGGCGCCGGCATCCTTGCAGGCGACGGACTTCGATCACCTCTTCGAGGATGGGGAGCGTTTTCTGATCGGACGGCTGAACGCCGAGGTCATATCGGTGCCAGGTCATACGCCAGCCGACCTGGCCTACCGCATTGGCGAGCAGGCCGTTTTCGTGGGCGATACCCTGTTCATGCCCGACATCGGTTCGGCGCGGTGTGATTTCCCTGGAGGAGACGCGCAGCTACTGTATCGCTCGGTGCGCAAGCTGCTGGCACTGCCACCGCAGACTGTGCTTTACATGTGCCATGACTATCCGCCTGATGGACGTGCGCCGGTCTGGCATACCACCGTGCAGGAGCAGCGCGAACGCAATATCCACCTGCGTGATGGTGTCGAACTGGCCGACTTTGTGCGCATGCGAACCCGGCGCGATGCCACGTTGTCCCTCCCGCAACTGATCATCCCCGCGCTGCAGGTCAATATGCATGCCGGCGAGCTACCGGCTGCAGGCGACAACGGCATCCGTTACCTGAAGATTCCGCTTAACACTTTCTGAACTGCTACTTATGAATGCCCGACTCGAGGGGGTGTGCTACGCCCCGGCCAACGTATTGTCGATCCGCAGCCGGCTGGATTTCAAGAAAACCCATGGCCTGCTGATCTCATTGCTGCGTGATCGCGGCCTCACGCTCTTTGCCGATATCGACCAGCAAGCCGCTGCTGCGCACAAGGGCCTGTCCTTGCGTCCCACCCGCGTACTGTTGTTCGGCAATCCAGCGCTGGGAACACCCATCATGCTCAGTAACCCGCGTGCTGCACTGGAATTGCCATTGAAAGTGGTGATCTGGGAAACCGCCGATGGCCGCACCTACCTTGATTATGCCGATCCCAGTGAGGCATTGCGAGCCGACTACGAAATCAGCGATGCCCTGCTGGCGCCTCTGATGGCGGTGCGCAAGCTGCTGTGCGCATTTTCCGATATCCAGTAAGTGGTAACCGGGGCGATCACACAGACCGGGCGGCTGGCCGATCGATGACCGCATGCGACGGTCCCGCCCTTTCACGCAAAGGTAGAGATGAGATTAAGATTCCAGACCCAATTGATGCTGGTGGTGCTTTCGGTGGCGCTGGCCTCCACCCTTGTAATCGGAGCGGTTGCAGCTTTCCAGGTCGACTCGGCCGAGAGTGGCAAGGCATTGCAAGGGGCGGGCCAGCAACAGGAAATGCTGGTGGAAGCGGCGCGCAGCGCGATGGCGCAGATTGCCTCTGATGCCCGCTTTGTGGTGATGACCCCGCCTTTCCAGGGGGCACTCAGGGCATTGGCCAACGAGGGCATCGATCCCGCCGATCAGAGCACCCAGGCCCAGTGGGCGGCGCGCGGTGAGACCAATCTGCGTGGGTTGATGCGGGTGCGCCCGGCCTACGACAGCGCCATCTTCATGGCTTCCGACGGACGCGTGCTTTTCGCCGCCGCCCGTGATGCCGGGACCATGGTGGCTGCTCCCCCGGCACCGGCGATACGACAACAGTTCCTCAGTGCCGATGACGTGCGCTTCTATGGTCGACTACAAGACGGACAGGTCGATGCGGCAGTACCGGTCATCAGAGACGGCAAGCATCTGGGTACGTTGGTGCTGAGTATGAAGTCGGCGGTGATCCTGCGCCCCACCACGGATGTGAGCGCAGCGCTCTATGATGGCGCAGGTGCCGCAGTGGCGCGCATGGGCGTCACTACCGCAAACGTGCAGCATCCTGCCGGTGGTGCCGCTTCCTATCTGCATGTGGGCGCCGATCTGGGGCGCTTCCAGGCCGCCAGCCGTTTTGATCACACAGGACCCGCCGGCAAGGGATGGTGGCTGGTGTCGGATCTGCCGCATCCGCCTCCTTCGCAGGCCTTGAACGAGTTGCTGCTATGGCTGATCTGCAGCACCGTGGTCATCGTCGTACTGGCATTTGCCGTCACCCGTATCGTCATGGGGCGGTTGGTGCAACGCTTCCTGGGGGCCGAACCCGAGGCCTTGGCGGCAATCGCAGAAGCCGTCGCCAATGGTGACCTGAGCCAGGCAGGGCAGGTCGGGAAGATTACCAGCGGAAGCGTTCTGTTCTCGCTGTTTGCCATGCGGAGCCAACTGGCGACCATCGTGCAGCGGTTGCGTGGCATGGCTAACGACATTGACCATGTTTCGCAAGAGATTGCCAATGGCAATGACGAACTGTCGCGTCGTACTGAGCTCACCGCCGAGCGGCTGCAACAGACTGCCGCAGCCATGGAGGAGGTAACCGTCGCCGTGAGTCAAAGTACCCAGGCTGCATCGCGGGCGCACTCGCTGGTGTCCGCTGCCAGTGGCGTGGCGCAGCAAGGCGGTACCGTGGTGGGGGAAGTGGTTCATACCATGGATGCCATCAATCAGAGTTCCAAGCAGATCGCAGAGATCATTGGACTCATTGACGGTATTGCTTTCCAGACCAATATCCTCGCACTCAACGCCGCAGTGGAGGCAGCGCGGGCCGGTGAGCAGGGGCGCGGGTTTGCAGTGGTGGCGTCGGAAGTGCGTTCGCTGGCACGTCGTTCCGCCGATGCTGCCAAGGAGATCAAGGTACTCATCGTCAATTCGGTCGGCATGATCGAAAACGGCGCCCGGCTGGCGCAGAACGCCGGATCGACCATGACCGAGATCGTGGCCGAGGTACGGCGCGTGAGCGAGATCACCGAAGAAATCCTGCGTTCCTCGCGCGAGCAGGACATGGCCATTGCCGATATCAGCCAGGCGGTCCAGGAGATCGATCACTCGACCCAGCAGAACGTGGCCCTGGTGGAAGAGTCCTCAGCCACATCCATCTCCCTCAAGCAACAGTCGCAGCAGCTGGCCGGCGCGGTGGCGGGTTTCGTGCTGGAGGCCAACGCCGAGCTGCGGAGTTTGCCATTGATCGGATAGCCAGGTAAGGGGACGTGGGTAGTCCCTTTCAGGAAGGTGGATTGCCATCATGGCAATCTACTTTCCTCTTTTTCATCTGTATCGGCCCTTAGTGCTATCACAGCGTAGGAGTCATTCCATGAGCGCCAGGCATACGACGGTAGAACACTTCGAGCGGGATGTACTGCATAGCGGCAGACCGGTCCTGGTCGGCTTCTGGGCGCCGTGGTGTGCGCCATGTCGCAGCATTGCGCCGAATCTGGACGCCATTGCGGGGGAGCATCAGGAAAAACTGGTGGTCTACAAGGTCGACGTCGATCAATGCCCTGCTCTCGCACAACGTTATGGCGTCACGGCGATTCCTGAGTTGAAGGTGTTCGTCGAGGGCAACGTGGTCAAGTCCTTCGGCGGCGCCATGTCAAAACGCTCGCTGGAGGTACAACTGGCGTCCTGGCTCTGGTAGGACGCTGCGCCCAGGTTGACGCTGCCACTTCAGGCGGGCGTCCATTACCTGAAAATACCTGTCTTGCCAAACTGGAAATTAAACCATTTCTTGCGCCCAGCTTCCAAGTTGTATGACTTCCGGGAGCGGCTATAGTCGGTCCCGACAATAGGTCATCGGCCAGTAGTGCCCGGACCCGGAACCGACATACGACAACGACAGCGCAAGATGAAAAACAACGCGATGGACTACCTGCCGCGCATGGTGATCTTTTCCCGGGTGGTGGAGCTGGGCGCCTTTTCCAAGGCGGCCCGCGAGCTGGGGCTGACCTCGTCTTCGGTGAGCCAGCACATCAGTGCGCTGGAGGCCATCCTCGGTACCACCCTGCTGCATCGGACCACTCGCAAGCTCAGCCTGACCGAGGCGGGGCAAGCCTTCTACGCCAATTGCGCGCGCATCGTGGCCCTGGCGGACGAGGCCAGGCTCAATACCGAGAGCCTGCACAATGAACTGGTCGGGGAGTTGCGTATCGCTGCTTCCAGCTTCATGGCTTCCGAGTACCTGGTGCCGGCCCTGGAGAGTTTCATCCACGAGCATCCCCGGCTGCGCATCCACATCGACGTCAATGACCATAACGTCGATCTCATGGACAAGAGCGTGGATCTGGCGTTGCGCGTAGGCAAGGCGCCCGGCGCCGAGGATGTCTACCTCACGCAGCTGGAGGCGGTCCTGTGCGCCGCACCTTCCTATCTCCAGGCGCGCGCACCGATCAGGACGCCCGAAGACCTGATGCACCAGCAATTCCTCTTCTTCACGCCGCACGGTGCCAGCGTGGAAGTTGCCCTGCGCGATCGCGGCGGGCAGTGCATGCAGATGCGCCTGACACCGCACATTACGGCCAATCATGCGCGCTCGCTGCGACGTCTGGCCGTGCAAGGCCATGGCGTGGCGCGCCTGCTGCGCAGCAAGGTGCAGGAGGATCTCGATGCCGGGCGGCTGGTGGTGCTGCTGCCGGATTGGTCACTGGAAAGTTACAGTGCCTTCCTCACCACCAAGCACCGGGCACCTGTCCCGCAGAAGATCCTCGCCTGCATCGAGCAGATCCGCGCCTATTTCAGGCGGCGCCATCCGGTCGATGCGGGCAAGTCCGGCCCTGGCTGACCTGCCGCGTCATTGGTCGCCTGTGTAGACGCCGCGGCGTCCGATACCGCCAGCATGGCCTGGAGTGAACCGATGGCCAGGCCGTGGCTCCTGAGCCAGTCCTGGCCGCTGCGTTCGACGATGGTGTCGGTCTGGCCAGCGGCAGACAGATCGATGATCTCGTGTTCCAGCACTTCCATCGTGCTGGTGGTGCTGAAGGCCTTGACCACCGGGCGTGTCAGGTCTCGGCGATTCTGGCGGATCACCAGTCCCGTGCGCCCCGATTGCAGGGTGACGATGGAGCCCAGCGGGTAGATACCCAGCGTCTTGACGAAGGCCAGGAAAATGGTGCGGTCGAAATGTCCCTGCCACGAGGCCATGCGCGAGAGCGATTCGGCCGGGTCCCAGGCGCTCTTGTAGGGACGATGCGAGGTCACCGCGTCATACACATCGCAGACTGCGGCCATGCGCGCATACAGGCTGATCTGCGGGCCCTGCCGACGATCGGGATAGCCGGAGCCATCGATCTTCTCGTGGTGATGCAGGCAGACATCGAGCACGTCATCCGGTATGCCCACCAGACCGCTCAGGTAGGCGTGGCCCAGCGCCGGGTGACGCTGGATGGCCTTGTATTCCTGGTCGGTCAGGCGATCGGGTTTGTTGAGCAGTTCGAGCGGAATGAAGGCCTTGCCGATGTCGTGCAGGTAGCCCGCCAGGCCGGCCTGGCGGCAGGCCGTGTCGTCCAGGCCCAGCGTGCGTGCCAGGGCCACCATCATGGTGCAGACCGCGATCGAATGCAGGTAGGTGTACTCGTCAGCGCGTTTGAGGCGAATGATGCCCAGCAAGGCATCGCCGTGGTGGGCCACCGAGACGGCGATCTGTTCCACCAGTTCCTTGCATTTCTGCACGTCGAGTGACTTGCCCAGGCGCGCCTGATTGAAGACTTCCTGCGTGATCTGCCTTGCCTTTTCGTAGAGCTGCAAGGCGTCGGCCAGGTCCGGATCGATACCGGCTTCCTCGGGCGGGGCTGCGCTGGCGGGTGTCTGCGCGCAGGGCTCCTGTGAGGTAGGTTCGGGCGGCGGCTGGCAGCCTTTCTCGGTGTCGATCCAGCAATACTCCTGCCCGGTCTGCTGCGCCAGATGCACTTCGCCAGCAGAGCGGATCAGGAAACTGGCGCGCCAGAAGGGGGAGGTGATCCATGCACCGTCAAAACCTGAGAAATACATTCCGGGACTGAGCTGCTTGACATGGATTTTCTTCAGGTGGGTCATCGATTGGCTGCGGGTGATGAAAAGCGGTGGGGCGGTGAGGGGCCGGAAGGCCGGGTAAGCCGGGTAAGCCGGGCTGCCGGAACCTCTGCGGGCAGCGACCGGACGATTGCTTGCGGGCCGGCAAGTGAGCCGTGCGAGGCGCCAATGTATTACATCCCGGGAAAATTGATTAGAGGTCCATGACTAAACAGTGTGCTCACTGATTTGGCCCAATCCCTGCAGTCCGCCGCCAGAGCCGCACTGCGCCGCAATTGTTAAGCTGTGTTAATGAGTTCCTTCGCAAAACGACGGCTAATCAAATCGCCTCGCTTGTAATACATTAGGCCTGCCGTTTCCCGTCGGTGCCGTGTCGGGGGGCACGGCGGGCGCAAGCCCGCGCCGGCGCCGTGCAGTCATGGAGGGGTTTTCCGGCTGCACGTAGAACAGGTCAAAGGAAAGGAACGATGCCGACAATCGCAGGATGCACCGTGACTTTGACTTGCGGGACGGTCGTCAATGGACAGGTCAGGCATCTGCTCGGCATCGTGATCGACATTGGCATGTTTTTTCATCGCTGCCCGGCTGCAATACGCCGTTTGCATGAGAAAAAAGCGGGCATACCTCAGAAATTATCGTTTTATTCCTTCCCTGCGCTGCCGTTACCATGAGGCTATCTCATTGTCCCATGGTCAAAGGCAAGCAAATGACGACTTCCGCGCAAGACAGCAACCTCTACCAACTCCTGCTTTCCCATTACGGTGATCAAGCCATTGTCCAGCGTCAGTTCGTGCGGCTGGAGGTCCCGGTATCCACCCTGAAGCCAGCCGGGCAGGAGGTGTCGCGCCTGGAGCTGGCGCAGGCACTGAACATGCTGCTCTTCGAACAATTGCTGCAGCAGGTCGCCAGCGGCCGCGACTATGTGGACGACGCCGAGCGCGACGGTGTGAAGATCTGTTTCGACCACGGTGCCGTGCGCACCGTACGGCGTGGTCGCGACAGCGGCTTCCCCGATGGCGAAACCCTGTTCACCAAGGTCTTGCTGCCGCTGGGTTACCAGCAGAGCGGTACCTATCCGCTGGCCCGCATCAAGATGACCGGCCGTGTCTATACCCACGCCGATGACGCCGAGAACATCGCCCAGTTCTTCGTCAGCGAACTGCATCCCGAGCAGTTCTCGCCGCAGTTCCAGCAGACCGTAGAGGCAGTGCTGGCCAGCTCGCGCAACCCGCTCTCCGATGAGGTGCTGGCGCTGCTGGCGCAGCTGGAAGCGCAGGGCAAGCTGGCCCTGGACCAGGCCAAGCGCCTGCTTCCCGCCATGCTGGCCTGCTTCGCCCGTCACCATGACCTGCCCACCGTGGCGCAATACGAAACCCTCAAGGCCGAGTCCGCCGAGATGGCCTGGATCTCCACCGAAGGCAATGCCTTCAACCACGCCACCGACCGCGTGGGCGACGTGGTCGCCACGGCCGAGCGCCAGCGCCAGCTGGGACGGCCGATCAAGGATCAGGTCGAGGTCTCGCGCAATGGCCGCGTGCGCCAGACCGCCTTCCGCGCCGTCAAGGTCGATTACCAGATGCAAGGCGACGATGGCCAGCCGGTTGCCATGACGGTGCCCGGTTCCTTCTACGAATTCATCTCGCGCGACCACTACCTGGACGAGGCCGGCCAGCGCAAGCTGGACTTGACCTTCGACAGCGGCAACGCCCAGGGCATCTTCAAGATGACCGCAGCGGTACCGGCCGGCGACGAGGCAGGCAGTGTCTGCTGAACGGGCGCTGAAGCAGCTGCAGTCGTTGCTGGGCGGCAGCGGCCTGATCACTGCCGCCGCCGAACGTACGCCCTATGAACATGGCCCGCGCTATGGCGCCGGCCAGGCCCTGTGCGTGGCGCGTCCCGCCGATGTGGCCCAGGCCGCCGAGCTGATTCGCCTGTGCGCCGCCGAGGGTGTGCGGCTGGTGCCGCAGGGTGCCAATACCGGGCTGGTCGGCGCGGCTTCCCCGGATGATTCCGGCCTGCAGGTGATCCTCAGCATGGAACGCATCCGCGGCGTGATCGATATCGATCCCGTCGATGGCGTGATCCAGGCCTGGGCCGGTACCCGGCTGTCGGACCTGAACCAGGCGCTGGCGCCGCATGGGCTGTGCTTTCCCATCGATCTCGGCGCGGACCCGTCGGTGGGCGGCATGCTGGCCGCCAATACCGGTGGCGCACGCCTGATCCGCTACGGCGATGTGCGCCACAACACACTGGGCCTGCAGGCCCTGCTGATGCAGCCCCCCGGCGAACTGCTGGAAATGGGCAATCGCCTGCACAAGAACAATACCGGCCCCGACTGGAAGCAACTCTTCATCGGTACCGCCGGCAGCTACGGCATCGTCACCCAGGCGGTGTTGCGCGCCCATCCGCTGCCGCGCCAGCGTGCCACGGCACTGGTGGTGCCTGCGTCGCTGGAGGCCGGTCTGCGCCTGCTGCAGGATGCCCAGGCGCAGTTCGCCGATTTCCTGACTGCCTTCGAAGGCATTTCCCGCAATGCGCTGGCCTCGGTGCTGCGCCATCTGCCACAGGTCGCCGCACCTTTCGATCCGTTGCCGGACTATGCCTTGCTGGTCGAAGTCAGTTCATCGGCTGAAGCAGGCGAGCACTTCGATCTGGACAAGCTCTTCATGGCCTGGCTGGAGCGCCATTTCGACGACGCCATCGTCGATGCCGTGGTCGACAAGCCCGATACCCTCTGGCGCCTGCGCCACGCCATCAGCGACAGCGTCAAGCAGGAGGGCAAGATCGTGGCCTTCGATATCTCGGTCTCGCGCTCGCGCCTGCCGGCCTTCCGTGCCGAGGCACTGGCGCTGGTGGAGCGGGATTTCGCGGGTGCCGACGTGTATGACTTCGGTCACTGGGGTGACGGTGGCGTGCACTTCAACCTGGCCATCGCCCCCGCCGCACAGCCGCAATTCCCGGCTGAACGTATCGAGGCCCTGCGCACCGCCCTGTATGACCTGGTGGTGCAGCGCTACCAGGGCAGCTTCAGTGCGGAGCATGGCATCGGGCCATTCAACCAGCACTACTACCAGCGCTACACCCAGCCCGCGCAACGCGCGCTGGCGGCGCGGGTGCAGCCGGTGTTCGATCCGGACTGCCTGCTGGGCAATACGCGTTTTGCATGAGTCCGTCCCGCCCGGCGGCGCTGCAGCCAGCGCTGCTGCCACTGGCATGAGCGGGGCCGGTCACGCTGGAGGGGAGGGGGCGGCTTTTGCTATAGTGCGGGGTCATTTACCGAGCGGAACCCGTCCCATGCGCCGTTTCATCCCGTCAACGTCATGCCTGATCGCCTTTGATACCTCGGCGCGGCACATGTCGTTTACCAAGGCGGCCAACGAATTGCACATGACGCAGGGGGCGGTGAGCCGGCAGGTGGCGATCCTGGAGGACTACCTCAACGTCAAGCTCTTCGAGCGCATCAACCGCCGACTCATCCTCACCGAGGCCGGGCGCGACTACGCGGCCCAGGTCTCTACCATCCTCAAGCAGATCGAGATGGCGACCTTCCAGGTGATGACCTACAACAGCCTGGCCAGCGTGCTGAACCTGGCCATCCTGCCGACCTTCGGCGTGAAGTGGCTAATCCCGCGCCTGGCCAAGTTTTCCGCCGCCCATCCGGATGTGCTGCTTAACCTCAGTACCGAGGTCTTGCCCTTCGATTTCAGTACCCGCCAGGTGGATGCCGCCATCCACTTCGGTGAACCCGACTGGCCCGATACGGTGATGGTGCGGCTGATGGGCGAAGAGGTGGTGCCGGTGTGCAGCAAGGCCTTGAGCGAGCGCATCCACGCGGTCGAAGACCTGGCCAACGTCACCCTGCTGCAGCACACGACACGCCCGCAGGCCTGGCAGGACTGGTTCCGCCATGTCGGCGTGGACTGCCCCAATGCCTTGTCGGGGCCGCGTTTCGAGCAACTGGCGATGGTCATCCAGGCGGCTGTCGCCGGCATGGGCGTGGCCTTGATGCCCAAGTTCATGGTCGAGACCGAGATCAGCCTGGGCCAGTTGCATGTGCCTTTCCCCTTCGCGGTCAAGAGTCCGCAATCCTATTACCTCGTCTATCCCGAGAAGAACGCCGGCAAGGCCGCCATCCTGAAATTCCGCGAATGGCTGCTGGGCGAAGCCCAGGGCGGTTGAGCCCCGGCGTCGGCGCCGGCCCTGCATTGCTTCGGTGCGCATGGCTGCGGGCCATTTGATCTCCAGGCTGACTAAAACTCATGGCCGACGGTCGCAAGGCCTGAGCCGGGAGAGAGGACGCCCAGGTTGCGCAGGGCGTCCGGGCAGGGCTGGCCGGGTTCTGGCCGGCAGGGCGCTATCCCACTATCAGAAAGGCTCTCGGCGTAAATGCCCGTGATGCGCCGCACCATCCTCGCGCATCCTCGCGGATTATCGCGCGCCACGACGGTGCATTCCAAAAACTCATGATGTCGTGAAATTTTTTGGTTTTAAGAATTGTCCTGGCTGTCCTTATACTCCACCGTTCCAGACCCATCCCACTCCACTTTTCAAGGGAATTCCATGTCTTCTCCACGCATCTTCTCCACTCTGGGTGCTGACCTCGCGGCCTATGCCGGCAACGATCTGGTGATCCGTTCGCCGCGTGATGGCGAGGTCATCGCGCAACTCAAGGCGCAGACGCCGGCCGACGCCGAGGCCGCCATCGCCGGCGCGCACAAGGCCTTCCTGGCCTGGCGCGAAGTACCGGCCCCGGTGCGTGGCGAACTGGTGCGCGTGCTGGGTGAAGTGCTGCGCGAGCATCGCGAGGAACTGGGCGCGCTGGTGACCCAGGAAGCCGGCAAGATCCTCTCCGAAGGACTGGGCGAGGTGCAGGAAATGATCGATATCTGCGACTTCGCCGTGGGCCTGTCGCGCCAGCTGCATGGCCTGACCATCGCCTCCGAGCGTCCCGGTCACCGCATGATGGAAACCTGGCATCCGCTGGGTGTGGTGGGCGTGATCACCGCCTTCAACTTCCCGGTCGCGGTGTGGGCCTGGAATGCCGCGCTGGCCCTGGTCGCCGGCAATGCCGTGGTGTGGAAGCCGTCGGAAAAGACGCCCGTCACCGCGCTGGCGGTACAGGCCATCTTCGAGAAGGCGGTCGCGCGCTTTTCGGCGCAGCGTCCCAACCTGGTTCCGGCCGGCCTGTGCCCCTTGCTGATCGGCGGCGCCGACCTGGGCGAGAGCCTGTCGCGTTCGACGCTGGTGCCGCTGGTGAGCGCCACCGGCAGCGTGCGCATGGGCCGCAAGGTCGCCACCGTGGTGGCCGAGCGCCTGGGTCGCAGCCTGCTGGAACTGGGCGGCAACAATGCCATGATCGTCGCGCCCTCGGCCGACCTCAACCTGGCGCTGCGCGCCATCACTTTCTCCGCCGTGGGCACGGCCGGACAGCGTTGCACCAGCCTGCGCCGCCTGTTTGTCCACAGCAGCATCCATGACCAGGTGGTGGCGCAGATCAAGCGTATCTACGCCAGCGTCAAGGTCGGCGATCCGCTGCAGGGTGACACCCTGGTCGGCCCGCTGATCGACAAGGGCGCCTTCGATGCCATGCAGGCTGCGCTGCAGCAGGCGCGCGCCCAGGGTGGCGAAGTCACCGGCGGCGAACGCGTGACGGTGATGGGCGAGCAATCCTGGTACGTGCGTCCGGCTGTGGTGGTCATGCCCGGCCAGACCGCCATCATGCATCACGAGACCTTCGCGCCCATCCTCTACATCGTCAAGTACGAAGAGCTGGCCGACGCCATCGCGCTCAACAACGCCGTGCCGCAGGGCCTGTCCTCGGCCATCTTCACCAACGACATGCGCGAGGCCGAACTGTTCGTCTCCGCAGTCGGTAGCGACTGCGGCCTGGCCAACGTCAACATCGGCACCAGCGGTGCCGAGATCGGTGGCGCCTTCGGTGGCGAGAAGGAAACCGGCGGCGGCCGCGAATCCGGCTCGGACGCCTGGAAGAACTACATGCGTCGTGCCACCAATACCATCAACTACAGCAAGACCCTGCCGCTGGCGCAGGGCGTGAAGTTCGATATCGACTGAGTCACCGGCGGCCGCCCTCCACGGCGGCCCGCGCAGGGCCTGAAGCGATAACAGCAATAACAGCAACAGCGTCAACAGCAGCAATAGCGACAGCAGCGACAGCAGCAACCACGCCGGCCCGGCAAGGGACCGGCGCGGCATCCCACGTACCCACACCCGCGCAAGCGGGACCCACATCGGCAAACCGGCAAGGAGTGCAGTAATGAAGATGAAGACCCTGGCAGTGACCTGTGCAATCGGCGCGACCCTGATGGCCGCCTCCGGCGCGCAGGCGCAAAGCAAGACCATTTACGTCGGCATGAACGGCGGCACGATGGAAAAGAACTACACCGCCTCGATCTTCCCGGACTTCGAGAAGGCCAACAACGTCAAGGTGGTGGTGGTGCCCGGCACTTCCTCGGACATCATCGCCAAGATGCAGGCACAGCGCGACAAGCCGCAGATGCACGTGGCCTTCCTGGACGACGGCATCATGTACCGTGCCATCAACATGAGCCTGTGCGAAAAGGTCAAGGACGCCGCCGTGCTCAAGGATGTCTACCCCTTCGCACGCCTGGCCAATGACCAGGCCGTGGCCATCGAGATGGGCGTACTGGGCATCGGCTACAACAAGAAGCTGTTCGCCGAAAAGGGCTGGCCGGCACCGACCTCGTGGATGGACTTCGCCGATCCCAAGTACAAGCAGAAGGTGGTGTTCCAGTCCATCTCTGCCAGCACCTTCGGCCTGTATGGCTTCATGATGTTCAACCGTCTGGTGGGCGGCACCGACAAGAACGTCGACCCCGGCTTCAAGAAGTGGGGCAGCACGGTCGGCCCGAACGTGGTCGAATACCTGTCCAGCTCGGCCAAGATTTCCGAGATGGTGCAGACCAACGAAGCAGCGATCTTCCCGCTGACCGTGACCGGCATTGCCAACCTGAAGGACAAGGGCATCCCCGCCGAATTCGCCACACCCAAGGAAGGTGGCGTGCTGCTGATGACCGGCGCCTGCCCCATCAAGGGCAACAGCGAGCCGGAACTGGCGCAGAAGCTGCTGGAATACCTGCTGACCCCGGCCGTGCAGGCCAAGAGCATGGCGCTGGCCAATTCCATTCCGGTCAACCGCAACGTGCCGCTGTCGGAAGCTGCTCAAGCCAAGCTGGGCAAGAGCGAGGTGCTGACCAAGAACCTCAATACCGTCGATTGGGATGTGGTCAACGAAAAGCGTTCCGAATGGAACAACCGCTGGAACCGCATGATCGAGCAGTGATCGGCTGACGCGACGGGGCTCCGCCTGGAGCCCCCGCTGGCCTTTTCTCTTCTTTGCTGCTCTTTTCTCTTTGGGCTGCAGCTACAGCCACCGTAGAAGCTTTATTCATATTCCTGAAGAACCACGCGGCGCCGCGCATCCCGCACATCCCGCGCTGGCCGCGCTCGTCCTTTTTTCTTCACATTTTGCTGCGCACATCATGACAGCCGCCTACCGCTTCAATCCCGCCTTCGAGACGCCGCAGGGTTCGCCTATCCGCGAGTTGTTCAAGTACACCCAGCAGCCCGGCATGATTTCCTTTGCCGGTGGCTATCCGGCACCGTCCCTGTTCGATGCCGCCGGACTTGCGCGCAGTGCTGCCACCTTGCTCGATAGTGCCGCTGCGGCCTGCCTGCAATATGGTGCTACCGAAGGCACGGCGGTGTTGACGCAGACGCTGAAGCAGCTCACCCGCGAGCGCATCGGCGGCGCCGATCCGGGCGAGCTGATCGTGACCACCGGCTCCCAGCAGGGTTTCGAACTGCTGTTGCGCATCCTGCTGCAGGCAGGTGACTGCGTGGCCATCGAACGTCCCTGCTATCCGGCCGCGATCCAGGCCTTGCGACTGGCGCATGCCGACCTGCTGGAAATTCCCGGCGACGCCCAGGGGATGGACACCGATGCCCTGGAAGCCGCGCTGCAGGCCGGCGCCCGGCCGAAGATGCTGTATCTGGTGCCGACCTTCGCCAATCCCACCGGTGCCACCTTGCCGCTGGCGCGCCGGCGGCATCTGCTGTCACTGGCGGTGCGCTACCAGTTCATCGTGGTGGAAGACGATCCCTACGGAGAACTCCGTTTCTCCGGCCAGGCAGAACCGCCGCTGCTGCAGGTGGCGCAGGAGATCGAGGGCGCCAGCGACTGGCTGGTCTATCTGTCCAGCCTGTCCAAGACGGTGGCACCGGGTCTGCGCATCGGCTGGATGTGCGGCCCGGCGGAAATCCTGCGCCGCGCCGTCATCGCCAAGCAGACCGGCGACCTGTGCACCGCGCCGTGGATGCAGATGGTCGCGGCCCGTTACCTGCAGGCCGGTTGCCTGCAGGCGCATCTGCCCACCATCATCGCCACCTATCGCGAACGTTGCGGGATCATGCTGGCCTCGCTGAAAGAGGCGTTCGGCGACAGCCTGGACCTGATCGCGCCGGAAGGCGGCATGTTCATCTGGGCCAGCTGGAAGGATGGCACCGATGCCACGGCCCTGCTGCAGCAGGCGGTCAGGCACAACGTGATGTATGTACCGGGCTCGGCCTTCTACGCCAGCGCGGCGGACGCCGGACACTGGCGCTTGTCTTTCGCCAATGCCCAGCCCGAGGAGATCGTGGCGGGCGTGACGCGACTGAAGAAGGCGCAGCAGGAATGGAAGGCGGCGAAATCCGCTGCTTAGCTGGCACAGATCAATTCGTCGGCAATGAGCGGACCAGCCCGGGCGGTCGCGTGACTATACTGGCGCCACGATGGTCGCCACGGTGATGCCGCGCGGCCATCCTGCTTTTCCACTCCAGGGATGACGCGATGTTTGCCAGACTCAAAGCTACTTTCAACTACTTCAACGAGGCCGTGCCGTTCCGGCTGGTCCCCGCCCTGATCACCACGGCTGTGCTGATCCTGCTGTTGCTGCTGCCTTGTCCGCAGGGTCTTGCGCCCAAGGCCTGGGCGCTGGTGGCGATCTTCCTCACCACCATCGTGGCCATCATTCTCAAGGTCATGCCCATCGGCGTGATGGCGATGATGGCCATCGTCATCGTCTCGCTCTCGCAGGTCACCTCGACCTCTTCCAAGGGTGCCATTGCGGATGCGTTGGCCAGCTTTTCCAATCCGCTGATCTGGCTCATCGTGGTGGCGATCCTGATCTCGCGCGGCCTGAAGAAGACCGGTCTGGGACGGCGCGTGGGCCTGATGTTCATTGCCCTGCTGGGCCGGCGCACCATCGGCATCGGCTACGGGCTGGCCATCTGCGAACTGGTGCTGGCACCCTTCACCCCCAGCAATACCGCGCGTGGCGGCGGCATCGTCCACCCCATCATGAAGTCGATCGCCAATGCCTTTGACTCCGACCCGGCCAAGGGCACGCAGAACAAGGTCGGCAGCTACCTGGCCCTGGTCAACTATCACGCCAATCCGATCACCTCGGCCATGTTCCTTACCGCCACCGCGCCCAATCCGCTGGTGGTCAACTACGTCGCCAAGGCGACCGGCCAGGCGCTGCAACTGTCCTGGACCACCTGGGCACTGTGCATGCTGCTGCCCGGTCTGGTGTGCCTGCTGATCATGCCCATGGTGATCTACCTGGTCTCGCCGCCGGAGCTGAAGTCCACGCCCAATGCGGTGGACTACGCCCGCGGCGAACTGGACAAGATGGGCCGCCTGGGTGCCAGTGAAAAGGTCATGCTGGGGACCTTCGCCCTGTTGCTGCTGCTGTGGGCCAATGTGCCGGCCATGCTGCTGGGTGCGGCCTTCACGCTGGACCCGACGGTGGTGGCCTTTGTCGGCCTGTTCGTGCTGATCATCACCGGCACCATCGACTGGGATGACGTGCTTTCCGAAAAGAGCGCCTGGGACACCCTGGTCTGGTTCGGTGCGCTGGTGATGCTGGCCGAGCAGTTGAACAAGACCGGCGTGGTGGCCTGGTTCTCGGAGGGCATGAAAGCGGCCATCGTCGCCAGCGGCATGGGCTGGTTCGCGGTCGCGGCGGTGTTGCTGCTGGTGTTCGTGCTGTCGCACTATTTCTTTGCCAGTACCACCGCCCACATCAGCGCCATGCTGCTGGCCTTCCTGATGGTGGGAGCGCAACTGCTGCCGCAGCAGTACGTGCTGCCCTTCATGCTGATGATGACCGCCGGCTCGGCCATCATGATGACGCTGACGCACTACGCCACCGGCACCTCGCCCATCATCTTCGGTAGCGGCTACGTCTCCATGGGCAAGTGGTGGGGCGTGGGGCTGGTGATGGCGGTGGTGGAACTACTGGTGTTCGCGACCGTCGGGACGGCGTGGTGGAAGGTGTTGGGGTATTGGTAGGATAGCGGCATGCCGGCATTTGGCAGTGGCAGCCCTGGGAAGAACCCTCCGCCTGAATCTGGAGAGGGCCCATGAAAATGGCGACGCACTGAGGTGTGTCGCCATTTTCCTGTCTGCCACGTATGTGGCTACTTCAGGTCCAGCACGATGCGACCATCGATCTTGCCTTCTTCCATGCGGGCGAAGATGGCATTGATGTTATCCAGCTTGTCCCAGGTGAAGTGCGCCGCGACCTTGCCCTCGGCGGCGAAGACCAGTGACTCTTCCAGGTCCTGGCGGGTGCCAACGATGGAGCCCCGCACGGTGATGCGCTTCAATACCGTATTGAACACCGGCAGGCTGATGTCGCCCGGCGGCAGACCGACCAGGGCCATGGTGCCGCGTGCGCGCAGGAAGCCGAAGGCCTGTTCCATCGCCTTGGGCGAGACCGCCGTCACCAGCGCACCATGGGCGCCGCCGATGATGCGCTGGACGTCGGCCACGGCATTGATGTCGCGGCCATCGACAGTGAGGTCCGCGCCCAGCTTCTTGGCCAGCGCCAGCTTGTCTTCGTGGATGTCGGCGGCGACCACGTGCATGCCCATGGCCTTGGCGTATTGCACCGCCATGTGGCCCAGGCCGCCGATGCCGGAAATCACCACCCATTCACCGGGGCGCACCTCGGTTTCCTTCAAGCCCTTGTAGACGGTCACGCCCGCGCACAGCACCGGAGCGGCCGGGCCGAACTCCAGGCCGGCCGGCAGATGGCCGACGAAGTTGGGATCGGCCAGGCCATATTGCGCGAAGCTGCCATTGACGGAGTAGCCGGTGTTCTGCTGTTCGGCGCACAGGGTTTCCCAGCCGGTGCGGCAGGGTGAGCAGCAGCCGCAGGCCGTGTGCAGCCAGGGCACGCCGACGCGGTCACCTTCCTTGACGCGCTTGACGCCCGCGCCCAGCGCGGCGACATAGCCGGTACCTTCGTGGCCGGGGATGAAGGGTGGGGTGGGCTTGACGGGCCAGTCGCCATGGGCGGCGTGCAGGTCGGTGTGGCAGACGCCGCTGGCCTCGAACTTGACCAGGATCTGGCCTGGGCCGGGTGTGGGAACGGGGACTTCCTCGATGGACAAGGGCTTGCCGAATTCGCGGACGACGGCCGCTTTCATCATTTGCGTCATATGCACTCCTCGGGGGGGATCAACGGGATGCGAGGGCAGGGTGATGACCGTTTTGCTGCGTTGGTCAACTGTTGTGCCTGCCTGCATGGCCCACTATCCTCCGGGCGCACAGGGACGACAATCAATGATTGGACATGGGTTGATCCAAGTCGCTCATCGTTGAAAAATTTGGAGGGTCGGTGGTGCAAGCTGCATGGGATCGAGCTTTACGCGTTCCGGGAAATTCTCCGGCCGAGTAGTGAAGATCTCGCTAAATACCCTTAGCAGAGCCCTTTACTGCTTTTGATGGCGTGTGTACTGCGCATACGCCAACCCATTCTGGGTCCCGATTTCGACAAGATCCCGACGAGTCCCCTACTGTTTTTCAGGTTTTCTACCGGCTCATGGATATAGGAATTCTGCTTCTGGCCGAGGCCGTGTAAAAACGTAGGAATTCTTAATCAATCGAAAAATTGACCTCTCAGATCGGCCTGCATTCAATTTTCTCGATGTCGGGAAGGGTCTCCCTACCCATGAATTTTCCAATGTTTACGTTTTTACACAGCCTCGGCCGGTAGCAGACATGGCTGCCTGTAAATATGGACCTAATCGCATATAACGCCAGCAGCGACAATTACCCAATGCGTTGACGGTCTACCTATCTCAAAGTTGGAAATGCACGGTCCACCATCGGAGAATTCAATCCCAATTCCTCCTGCGTATAGACCTGAGACATGAACATTCCAAGCTTTTCTCCTCGCAAGAACAATAGCGGCTCCGGCCACCTGAACTGCTGCAAAGTGCCCATGCTCATCATATCTTTCAGTGTCTACACTACGGATTGTTTCGGCAGTATGCGAAATTACGTACTTGTAGGATTGATAATTGTCTCCGCATAGCATTTCATGCGCCAGACGAGAGGCAAGCGCCGGTTCATGATTTGTGGCAAGAACTTGTATTTCGGCCTCTATCCGCTGGCGCTCAAAGGAAATACAGGCATTTGGATATCCTTCAAATCTGCCATTAAAGGCTGCTGGTTTTATTGGAAAATTCTGTGCGTAGGCAGATGAAAAAAGTATGAGCGCAGAGAGAATCAGTGTCGTGATGGACGGGCGATAACTTTTCATTTTTAGTAATCCTGGTTAGCCACGACCATTACGGCCCCATTGCCAACGACGGTTATTTTGTCTTCTTCTGGCTGAGTTCAGGCGTTAGTACTTACGTATACTCGGGTGAAATTAGACGCACGCCCTGACTGTGATCAATCAGAACTGTAGCGATCCAAAAAAGTGCCATCACGATCCATAAAACGATGACAGATCTTCGCCCGCTTGACCGCCGAATAACCCGAAAGAGCATCATGAGATTGGCGGACAGAAAAAACAGCAGGAGTGGCCAAATGACGAAGAAGCAGAAAAAAGCATCTCCTGGACCTCCCGGAGTATTTTCTTCGCCACTAGCGGGCCAAAGCCGAGAAGCGAGTGCCAAATAGATACCAATACCAATGAGATTGGTGATAACCCACTTCGCTAAGGGGGGGGGAGGAAATCATAACTACATGCTCGCTATCAAATTGGTTGATCAACATCTGGTCAATCGCAAACCTACCGTTTTGTGACAAGGCAATCATCTTTGAACCGCCCTTCTGGATAAGGCACGGAAAATCAGATAGGCCAGAAAAATGACCACAATTAAAAATAGGCAGAACGGCCAGATATTGAACGTGCTAAGGACAAGCCAAGGACAAGCACACCAGGCTCTCCAACTATCTGATA
The DNA here is from genome assembly GCF_001994935.1 of Herbaspirillum sp. VT-16-41. Classification (NCBI taxonomy): domain Bacteria; kingdom Pseudomonadati; phylum Pseudomonadota; class Betaproteobacteria; order Burkholderiales; family Oxalobacteraceae; genus Herbaspirillum; species Herbaspirillum sp. VT-16-41. The sequence goes on along the minus strand of NZ_MUXB01000120.1, from coordinate 2,345 downwards.
ATGCTCTCCATCCCGCGGTTCAGGCTTGGAGAAAATTCCGAGATATGAGTCCAAGATGAAGTGGCAAGCGTAACTTGCCACAACGGTAGAAACAAAATAGATCCAAGGACATGAAAGCTTGCGCCAAATAAGCGCTGCTGCTACTGCTGCACAGAACAAAGGATGGACCATTATCAAAATGGTTTCCAAATCCATTTGGTCCAGCAGCATCAATATTCCAAGGTCGATGGCGAATATCGTTAGAGCAGATATGGACGCCAAGGATGGATTCTTCATGGAACCATTTGAATGATGGTACGGGTTGTCTACCAGGTTCCCTCCAAGTCGGAAGCTGACCTTGTGAGGTTCATTTTTCTCGTCAGATCCTCAAGTTTTTTGCAAGTCCAGCGCATGCTCGACTGCAATAGCTTCTTGTTCTCGACCAAGCAAACGCAAAGCATTGGCTTTGGAATGGGTAGGGAAAGAACGAACTCCAGGATGGCATCCGCTAAGCTCCGAAACACCTTGAAGAGTGATGGCCTTTTCAAGATACGGAATAGCATATTTTTCAACAGCAGAGCGAACCTCGTCAGCTATTTGTGGCACTTCAGACGGATCACTGATTTTCCACCAATAGTCCTCTTGCCGTGGAAGCAGGTGACCGATCCGAGTCCCACAATGTCCAATTCTCTGCTTTGCAGGTTCGACAATAGGGACTTCGCCGCTTGCAATTGCAAGCGCGGGCAAATATGTCCAAAGATTCAGGGTAAAGCTACTGCCGTCTGGTGAATTCCACTGGCTTGATTGAAAGCTGACATGGCAAGTAGCATCTGCTGCTACACGAAAGAAGTGATGAGCTTTCCTACGAAAGCCCAAGGATTTTAATAAAGGAGCGGGGCCCAGTGCAATGACTTCGCCAATGAGCTGACTCGAACGGGTCGGTAAGGATGGCATTTTCAAATCTCGATTTGAAGAATCAGATGTCCGTTTTTGGCCGATTGCAGTCAGTCTTTCCTAAACTCCCAATTGATTTTAGAGCATTGAGGAACCCCAGAGCAAAAGACACTCAAACATCCATTGCCTGAAACCACCATCCATTCACGCATTTCAAGCTCCAATTCTTGGAGCTCACATTCTTCCGATAACCAGCCGCCTTCGAGCACCTCGATGAGGTGGCTGCCGTGAGGAAATTCTTTGGAACGTACGTAGCGATGTAAAGCCAATTCGTCCAAAAGGCGGAATCCTTCTATGGGCGGGGGAAAGGAAATTCTAAGGCCACTGACGGTATTTTCGCTTTTGAAGCAAGCAAGAATGACCACGAGGTAGCCTTGATCATTAAGAGTAACTGATGAAATATCGGAATTCAGCGCGACGCCATTGATCGGCAAAAAGGAAGCTGCCTTGAAGCGTTTTGATTTCATTTTGAAGCCCGGTTCGATAATGCCAAAAATAGCTGGCTTAGAGGATATTGGATGGCCGGCCCTAGCCTATTATGCAGCGCAAAGCTCTTCAAATTTTAACGTGGCGTGAAATCATATATCTGTAATGCTGGGTGACGATAGCCGGCCAGTGACAGACCATGGCTCCTTGATTATTTCCGACATATCTTGGCAGCAAGCCACAGTGTCGGAAGCGCTGCGACCAAAAATAGGATAATTGGTTGACTTTATACCCGTAGGAGACTAAACCTAACTTTTTTCTCTAGCGCTGTAGTGATGGTACTGTGACCGCTGGCCTGCAGATTATCGGTCCGGACAATCGAATCCATCGAGATGACACTGGCTGGAGCGGCGAAGTAAAAAATTGCGAGATAGAGCGCATAAAGTACGAGCAAACATACAACAAGAAACAGCCAGGGCCTCGTTAACTGAGACCACGCAACTGAAGCAGAAATACCGACCAAAATAGCTGGCATTCCCAGGAAAATACCAAGTTCTACAAGAGATTCAAGCATGTGGGAGAGCCTAGGATGGGCAAGGGCAAAGGGAGATGCCAAGAATGAAAAGTTCTTAGATATTTCATTGACGGGACACCTATTATTCTTTGAAGGTTTTCCACCGGCTCATGGGTAGAGTAAGTCCGCTCCCAGCCGCATTGGTCAAGATATCCCGGATCCGCTGCGGTCTCCAGTTAGAACCTTGAGTATTTCTTATGCGCAGGTCCGACCGGTACGTTGCCAATTGATGTCAGTTCATTGGGCTTTGGCAATCGATGCTGGGGACCAGGCGTTGCCCTGATCCCGGCACGAAGCGAGATCGTCTGGTGTCATGGAGCGCTCCAGTCTTGGCAGTGACCTGCTCCCCGAGATTAGTACGGCAATGATGTAGAGTCTGCCCCATACGGAGGCAGCATGAAGAAACGATTTA